>JAYWFX010000001.1:0-4938 GCA_043778575.1 bacterium
CTACCTGCCAACTGTAAAGTGGTATCAACAAAACTGAATAGATTGCGATAAAAATATTCCTAATAAATTTTCTAGTATTTGTCAAGGAAAAATGTGAAAGTTTGACAAAGTATTTATTATCTTGCCTTAATATGTCTGATAAAATCAATACAATCATGCCACTCGGAAAAAAATTAAACAATATTTTAGGTGACTATTTTGGGAGTGAAGACGTAAAATTAAACCCAGAAGAAGAGAGAGACGAATCATCTGATAATATAAAAAAGGTGAAGCTGAGTCTAATTGATGCAAATCCATTTCAAACACGTATACTTTTCGATGAAGAAGGTATCGATGGGTTATCAAAAAATATACAAGCTAATGGACTGATGCATCCTATTACGGTCTTGGAAAAGATCACAAACGGGAAAAAGCGATACACCCTAATAGCAGGAGAACGAAGGCTCAGAGCTGTGAAAAAAATGGGGGACAAAGATATACTAGCCTGCATCCGTGCATCTGGAACAATAAACGAGGCACAGCAAGCCATGCTAACTGCTATAGAAAATTTGCAACGTGAGGATCTTGGCCCACTTGAACTAGGAAAAACTTTTGAAATGTTGATGAAAACGCAGGATATAAACGCAACTGAGCTTGGAAAAGTCTTGGGAAAAAGCTATCAGTATGTATGCAATTATTTTAATCTGACTCAGATGCACATCGAGGTACAACAAGCACTACTAGAAAAAGAAGTGAGTGAAGGCCATGTGCGTCATCTAAAACTATTGCCGATAGACCAACAACCAGCAATCCTAAAGGTAATTATTGAAAAGAAGCTAAGCTCAGAAAAAGCAGCTGAGTATATAAAAAAAATAGCCAATCGTGAACCTGTAGTGGCAGTTTCTCAAAAGCCACTAAGTGAGTTTAAAGAACCAGGACTACACCCAGAAATTGAAAGCTACGTAAAAAAACTCAATCACTATCTACCAAGTGGTGCCCGGTATGAGTATTTTGGTACACACCAGAAAGGCAAATTAGTGTTTAAATGGGGTGGTTCAAAGTAATCTAGCGTTCTACAGCTAGAGTGATGATTGTAAATATATTAAATTAAGCAAAAATTAGGCAAAAAGAAAAAGGGGTTTCACGCCCCTATATAAAAAAATTAAATGGGCTGAAGACCCCTTTGTTAGGTAACTTCATTCATACTAGTCTTTGTAACACTTGTTTAAAATGCTACAGACACCGAGTTGTCAATGAAAATGTTACCCACTTGGAAACTGACACGTTCCGAATCTTCACCCTTCCCATTTTTATTATTTGTTTTTGTTACCAATAAATTGGCTTTTTGCAATTTTTATTTTTGTTTTTTGCCAAGAATGTCAGTGTCTTTGGCAAGGAAGAAAAGGTGAATACACTAACTATCAATAAAGCACAGATGCAATGTAAATAACTAATGTATTTCGAAACGTATACATAACTGTAAATTTGATCAAAAATAGATGCACTAAATGTGCGAATCAAATACTTCTATAATTGACTAATTGTTAGTATACAGGAGAAAAAAACTATGGTCAAACAATTTCAGGCGTTCGTGTGTATCAAGCCTATTTGCTAAAAACCAAACAATCTAATTGAAGTCTGGTATGCCTGAACTACCCGAGGTTGAAAGCCTTCGTCAAAGTCTACTCCCCTTTGTAATAGACCAAAAGATAACACACATATCCGTAACCAAACCAAAATTAGTCTCTGAAAAGGGTACTAAAAGATCTGAAAACCAAGACAAAGTCGACGAATTTATAGAGGAATTGACTAAAGAAACTATTATAAATATCAGTCGCCGGGCTAAAAATCTAATATTTGAAACACAAAACAACAAGATACTATTGGTTCATCTCAAAATGACGGGTCAACTAGTGTTTCAAAATCATCAGCGAGAAAATCAAGTGCTCGGAGGTCACCCTATTCAAGAATCCGAAAACACACTACCAAACAAGCATTCACATGTAATTTTTACTCTTTCAAATGGCACGCTGTATTTTAATGATACACGGATGTTTGGTTATTTACTCTACTACCCAAACTATACATCGATGATAGCTGACAAACACTTTGACAAACTAGGTTTAGAGCCCCTAGATGTAGAATTTACTTTAGAGCAGTTTAGACGTAGAATGAAAACTAAAACAGGAGTGCTGAAAAAGATATTTTTAGATCAAAGCGTAGTGGTCGGTCTGGGAAACATATACGCAGATGAAGTATGTTTTTACGCAAGTGTTCGCCCAAGTCGAGCTGCCAAAACACTCAAAAAGTCTGAAATTGAGAAACTGTATTATGGAATCATCACAATTCTACCAAGAGCTGTAGCAGCTGGGGGGTCATCGGTCGCAAATTACCTGTTAGCTGATGGTAGTAAAGGAAATTATGCCCATCAACACAAAGTATATGGGAGAGCAGGTAAATCATGTCTAACATGCTCAACGGTTCTAGAAAAAATTATACTGGCAGGTAGAACCACAGTATTTTGCCCAAAGTGCCAAAAGTAAATTTGTCATAGTAAACAAATTGAAGTAAAATGTGGGGTATGGAGCTTCAGAAACGTATTTTAGCTATTGAACAAATAAAAGTCATTCTCAATAAACAATTTTGGGATTGTGTCTTATGTTTTTTAAATTTAGGTCACCTACAATTAGCAGAAAACAATCCGACAATTGAAAATGTAACTGAACAGCTTATGGATCAAATTAAGAATGACTTGTGTATACTTAGTGCATATATTAGCTCTGACGAAGTGGAGGAAAAGAATCATTTTAACGGTAAAGAAGTAATAGACTGCATAACCAAAGTCGAAGACGAGCTAGAAAGTCTAGAAGAAATTATCAGAAACGGACTTAGGCTAACTCCACAAGATATGTTCGGAGATGCATCAGAAGTTTATGATAAATTTGCCAATCTGAGCTCAGTGCCAGAAGTAAAAGAAATCTTTGTACGCTATTCTACACTGCTCAAACAGCTGTATGATGTAAATCAAAAAATAGACTAGAGCGATATTAGCGACTGAATTTTTTACAGAATCTTATGAGAGTGTTTGCAGCAGTTTGCTTATCCTGATTTGATGCGGCAAAATGAATATCATGAGCTAGGCCATTTCGCAGTTTATGAGCTTGCCAAATATCATTCAGCTCATGTTTTTCAAAAGCATTTGGGTATTTTTTGAGGAGAACACCCAGATTTTGATCGTTATTGAAATGTTTTTTTAGAGTAAATTCTAACAGTTTATCAGCTTGGATAATTTTAGATTCCAGACCAATACTTGAATTATCTAGTCCACTGATTTTTGATCGAACAATCTGCTTCCAAGAAGTGTCGGTGAGTTTTGTCTTTTGGATGTAAATGAGTGCAGCAATTGCGAAAACACTGAATCCTATAATAAAAATAGTTGTAAAGTTCATATAATAAATGAGTGAGGTTTAATGAGTGGGTGAGTGAGTTAATTCTATGCACACTGGACAGTGATCGCTACCCATAATTTGATCTAAAATATCAGCTTGTGTCAGTCGCGATAAGAGTTTATCATCAATCAAAAAATAGTCAATCCTCCAGCCCACATTACGGTCGCGAGCTCGAGTTATCTGATCCCAATAAGTGTATTTGTCTGAGGTGTCGGGGTAAAAATGTCGAAATGTATCGATAAAACCATGCTGTAAAAACAAATCAAAGGCTGTACGCTCAACTGGTAAACATCCTGTAGTGTTTCTATTTTCTTTAGGTCGAGCAAGATCAATATCTCCAATAGTTGTATTAAAGTCACCACACAAAACAACCATCTGCCCCAACTGCCGCATATCATTTGCTAAATCGTACATAGCTTCATAAAAATCAATTTTGAAGGGGATACGACCATCGCGACCACCTTGAGGATAATATGCGTTGATGAGACTGATTTTGAGATCCCCTTGGGTCAAATGAGCGACAATCACCCTACCCTCTACATCAAATTTCTCTATCCCAACTCCTTGTGAAAAAGATTCTAAATGTATATTAGCTGACTTTTTTACCAAGGTTGCTACACCGCTATACCCTTTTTTCATACTACAACTATGAAAGTACAACTCCCAATCAGGATGGATCAAACCCGCTTGGTTCATGATATCAGCATCAGCTTTTGTCTCCTGAAAACATACTACATCAGCATTTATTTGACTCAGTTTATCCCACAAACCTTTTTTGATAGCAGCTCGTATCCCGTTTATATTCCATGAAATGAGTCGCATATTAGAATAAAATTTAGCGTAAAATATATTGAATGTTCAACACCAAAACAAAGAGAAAGATATGATACAACCCAGACCAAATAAGTCGTGGTGCATATCGAATATCCTCAGTTCCTTTGATAATAGTTTTAAACGGATAATAGAGGAAATCCCAAAAAATCAAAAAAAGTAGAGTTTTGTAAGTATAGAATTGGTTATCGAGAGTGTAAATCATGAACAACCCCTGAAAGATTAACACTGTAAAAATCAAGACGTATTTGAGGTTCTTTCGAGTATTGCTAACATCAAAACTCATAACTGTCACAACACTCACACCAAAACTACACAAAATAAGCCATATACTGTTATTTAAGCTAAACAACTGAGAGAGCCAATCCTGAGAAAAAAGCCTCTTATCTGTACGATCAAAATCTAAAAATCCAAGTAGTGAATATGTTTGAATAGCCAAAATAACGATCTGCCCAAGTAACAAGCTAAATGGTATATGTTTTTGTGATATAATATACCAAGTAGACCCAGTAATCAAAACTACCAGTGGCACTAGGGTTATATGAGTTGATAAATTAAGGCTAAAAAGGTTAAATTGAACTGCAGATACTCTCAGGAAATAAGCAAAACTGAATATGATAGGGATAATTATTCTGAGCCAAGCTACGATCTTTTGAGGATATGTAGTATATTTAATCAA
>JAYWFX010000002.1:0-1899 GCA_043778575.1 bacterium
GACACCTTTACTCTAACAACCAAACTAGATCACTAATACTTCAGTACCATTCATGGTAAGAACCAAATCCTTCTACTTTAGTGGAAGGTGGTTTAATAAGTAAAAAAGGATCCAATAATCCAGAAAATATAACACTCGCTTGTACTACATGCAACAGAGATAAGCATTCAAAAAATGCGATGGAGTTTTTGGAGTGGCGAAAACTTGGAGGTTTTACTTGTCGGAATATATCTAATCTGAATCCATTTTGAGCTGTTCATTTCCTTGCCTTTACAACCAAACCTAACCCCTCTGGGTTATTGTCTGTGTAATCTTTTATTGGGGCAAACCAATCCGCTAAGCTCTGAGATACTCCATTTTTGAGATCCATCGGGTGTAGGCTACCAGCAAAATAATCTGACTCTAGCTCATCAAAAGTATTGTAGCTTTTGTTTCCTCCAAATTTGTCTGGTCTCATCACTGTGACTGTCTGACCTCCGGGATAAATCATGTTTTTGCACCAGTCGAGGATAGGGTTTAGACTTTGAACCACTCTGTTTCCACTTTCATCTAGGTTTGGATCAATCATTGGACAATAGGCTTTTTTGAGTTTTCTTTGAATTTCCGAGAGTGAATCGTGAACCCAAATCGCTGAGTCTGGTCTTGACTTACTCATTTTACTGACGGTAAAGGTCTCCTCGACTTCAATTGTGGTGTTTGATGGATCGATTATTTTAACTGTTGAGCTAACGGCTGTCTTTGTGGGTGATTCGAGTCCAAGGAGTAAATTATGATGGATTGCAATTGGTTTCATAGCTTTTTCATCAATTTTGAGTTGGAAATCTGAGTCTAAATTATAGGCGATTTCTCTCATCAGGACATGGCATTTTCTTTGATCCATCCCAGCATGAACGAGGTGTGTCTGCATAAAAAAAGCGTCTGTCACCTGCATAACTGGATACTCGAGTGTCCCAAAATCTACTCCCTCCCCAGCGTCTTTTCCCATAATCGAGACTGATTTCAATACTCGATTGAGGGTTAGATTTTTTGCAATTTTCAGAAAATGTGTGAAGTAGTTCTGGTTATTTCTCTTGGTTTCATAGAGGTCTTCGGCAAATACTATTTGAACTTTTGAAGTATCACAACCTACGATTTCACAACACTTCAGCATCACAGGAGCAAAATATTCTCGGGCAACTTTACGAATTGTTTCGATCTTTCCATCTAGCTTACCATTGAGTTCAGTGTGATAATCTGCCAGAAAAATACTGCAAACCACTCCTGCTTTCTGTAGTTTCTTGATTTTGAGTGCGGGAGCGATCCCAGTTCCTATGTGGATTTGACCACTTATTTCAAATCCGATGTAGTGGTGAATCTGTTCTCCAGAAGTGTTTGCTCTCTCTACTAATATTTGAATTTCCTTGTCGAGTTGAGCTTGATCTGTCGGAATTACCTCTTGCGAATTAAAGAGGATTGCATCTTTGAGTATGTGAAAATCGTAGGTCATGATAGTTTTGTAAATTATTTGTGCTATTTATGCTCGAGAGCAACCTTGATACCAAGAGCAATAAGCACACCGCCAGTAATTTTTTCTATGATGTGGCTGACCTTTAGAAAGTGACCTTTTACATGAGGAATTGTCAAAAACAGCGAGACAACACTGAACCAAACAACTGTATCAATAATCATTACTACGCCGTAGCCAAGTTGGATGAAGATAGGAGTATTCGGATCTATGACCTGAGTAAAAAGAGCTAAGAAAAAGAGTGTGGCTTTTGGGTTGAGTGCATTTGTCAAGAATCCTAACTGGATTGATTTGTGCCATGTTTGGGTTGTATTGATATGAAATTGTTGAGTAACTTCAGCTGATTTTTTATTGGCTCGGATTCCTTGTATTCCTATGTAGATCAGGTATCCAGC
>JAYWFX010000003.1:0-4895 GCA_043778575.1 bacterium
TCAGTTGATCCAGTGTCCACGATAATTATTTCATCCACAAGATTTTTTACACTGTCTAGAGAACCGGCTAGCAGTTTTTCCTCGTCTTTTACAATGAGACAAAGTGAGATTGTGGTTGGATTATTAGTGAGTTTTTTGGTACTTTTAATGGTGGCCATAGTCGTCGATGCTGACACAACAGTAATACATGATATATTAGATTTATACAATACTTTACAATTCAATCGAAAATATCTACCATCTGAGCAATACTATGACTGCAAATAGCAAAAAAGATATGAATAAAGGTGTGATATATTGTGCTGTCTATGGAAAAAGGCACTACTTTATGAGTATTATCAGCTCGATACAATTCAACTCTCTCAACCCAGATATCCCTATTACTATACTAAGCGACCAGATGTTTTGTGATAATTCAATCCTTTCCAAATATAATATTACTATTGTTAAAATTAAGTCTACCACAGGTTTTCATCGTGAACTCGACTCTAGGCAGGTTAAAACCAATCTATTTTCGCTATCACCCTACCAAACCACGCTGTATTTAGACACAGATATATTGCCACTCCAGCATTGCTCAGAACTCTGGGATATATCAAAGCAACACGATTTTTGCATTGTTCGCGATATGTCTAACACCATTTCAGAGTGTTTCCAGAAGCTTACTCTTGATGGAATATACACACTAGAAAACTACCCGAGCACACTAGAATTGTACAACAGCGGAGTGATGTTATTCAACAAAATCGAAGGGAACGAAACCCTATTCAAGACTTGGCACGAGGAATGGAGTAAATATCAAAGCTACGATCAATATTCACTGGTTCGATCAATCGCAGAAACTAAAACTCAAGTATTTGAACTCGAAAATAGATTTAACACTCTAGTAAACGGAAATATCAAAGTAAACTATGATTCAATTGTTTTTCTACATATTTTGAAATACTTCACACCTTGGGATAAATCAATACAAATATACAAAACTATGTCTCCGCAGTCTTGGGAAACGGCATTGAATATTTTGGGATATGATGAACAGAAAGTTTTAACGTTAGTTTGATACCGAACAGTTTATTTAAACACACAGCTTAGATAATCTATACTAAAGCCTCGGTCATTTCTATTTGTTTTGATACTGAGATTTTTTTCTTTGAGACAAATATCTTTTCAGCTTTCACCGCAACTTCTATTTCGTATATCTCTGGATTGTCGAGGATGAATTCAGATAGTGGGTCTTGGATGATTCTAGCTACCACAGATTTTACCTCTCTTGCTCCATATTCTAATTTGTCATTTGCTTGCTTTACCACTAGATCTACAATAGAATCCTTGAAAAATACTCTTCGATTTTGTGTCAGCAGGTGGCTCTGTAAAATACTCAGTTCTTTGTATATTATCTGACGAAGCATGGTTTTTGAAACAGGTCTAAATACAATCTTTGAAGTAATTCTACCTAAAATTTCTGGTTTTATAGCTCGCTCTACTTCGTGCATGACTTGTTCTTTTAGTGACTCATAATCGGCTTCAACCTGATCTCCCAAATCTACAAATCCTATTTTGGAGGCAAATTTATTGAGCTGATTTTTCCCCAAATTCGACGTCATGAAAATAAGTGCATGTTCGCAGCTAACTGACTGACCCTTTGCATCAGTAACTTTCCCGTCTTCTAGCATTTGAAGTAAGATATTGAGATTTTCAGGATGACCTTTTTCTATCTCATCAAACAAAATTACGGAGTATGGTTTCTTTCTCAGGAATTCAGTTAGTTGTGGTGCGTCCTCGTAACCCACATATCCAGCTGGAGCACCTAGCAGTCGTGATACTTGATGTTTTTCACGAAACTCACTCATATCCAGTTTGAGCAAATATTTTGAAGCATCTCCATACAGTTCTTGTGTCAACACTTTTACCAATTCAGTTTTTCCTACACCTGTAGGCCCAAGAAGCAAAAAGCTGGCGATCGGGCCTTTGTGTGGATTTACTCCCGAATAACTCCGTTTTAATGCACCTCCAATTTCACTAGTAGCTTCTGCCTGACCAAAAATTTGTTTATCAAGCGATTCTTGGAGTGATTTGATTTGAGTGTAGATATTTGAGCTGATGCGAACAATTGGTACACCAGACATCTCTGATATAACTTTTTCTAGCACATCCTGAGTCACAATTGATTCCTTTTTTTCATCTCGTGTGTGTGAATTTAATGAAGACAAATCTGTCTCAAGTCTCTGCTGATCAGCTGCAATTCGCTCTGTCAAAATCGTATCATTATTTAAAATTGCCTCATTTTTTTGACGAATTAAATCTAAAATCTGCTTTTCTATCGTCACCCAGCTCTGCTCTTGAGTTTTGTTTTCCAAATGCTCTACACTAGTTTGAATTCTGGTTCTGACGAGGCACTCATCTAGTACATCTATGGCTTTGTCTGGAAAAAATCTGTCAGGTAAAAATCTCCCACATAGCTCCACCAACCTGTTGAGCATGTCCTCTGGAAAAATAACCCGATGATAGTTTTCGTAGATTGACTTTGTACCTCGTAGAATCTCCACAGTTTGTTTTTGATCTGGCTCCTCCAATCGAATCTGCTGAAACCTTCGTTCAAATGCTTTGTCTTTTTTAATTACAGTCCTATACTCATCTTCCGTGGTGGCACCAATGACACTCATCTCACCCCGTGCAAGGGCTGGCTTTAAAATATTTGATAAATCAGGGCCTTGGTGATTACCACTTCCAGCTCCGACAACTGTATGAAGTTCATCTATAAATAATATAATATCTCCCGATTCTATAACCTCCTCAATAATCATCTTGATTCGTTGTTCAAACTCTCCTCTAAAGATACTCCCAGCAAGTAAACCACCTACATCCAGACTGAGCACCCTCTTGTTTTGCAGCCACTCGGGAACCCTACCCTGATTAATACGCTTAGCCAAACCCTCAACCAGAGCTGTCTTTCCTACACCGGGCTCACCTAGTAAAATTGGGTTATTTTTGTTTTTACGACTCAGAATTTGGATAATTCTATTGATTTCTACCTCTCGCTCAATAACCTCAAAACCTTGGTCACTTGATACTTTTGCATTTAAATTTGTACTAAAGAAATCAAGGACTGAGTTTTGTTTTCGGTTTCCTTTTTGCTTGTTATATTTTGATTCTTCTGTTTTTGCTCCTTGGGAATACGAAGAGAAAATTGAACTCAATACATTTTTTAGTTTATTAGAACCCTCATTTGGCAGATTCATTATCTTTTGACCATTTGAGTGTTCGATTTGCAAGATACCAAAAATGAGGTGCTCAATTCCTATATAGTTATAGTTATTTTTCTCAGCAACAGAAATAGCTTGATCTAAACAAGACTGCAATTCATCAGTAATCTCAGGGAGTAAGTTGGCGTCATTTTTATCTGTAGTTGGATTTTGAAATCTATCTAAACCTTGTTTGCGAATAATCTCTAAGAGCTCCTGATTTGAAATATTTTCTACGAAAGACATCTGAAAAGGTAACCCTTCCTGCGGCTGAGATAAAATTCCAAAGAGTAAATGCTCACTGCCAATATAATGATGTCCAAGCTGAATAGCGATCTGCTGGGCGACTGCTAGGGCGTTTTTTGCTCGATTATCAAATTTTGGTAGTGCTGACATAGAAGTGTTCGAATATAAATGAAAAAGTAAATCTTATCAAGGCAAGTGATAATAATGTTTTTTATTTTGGCAAGTAAATTTATAGGTTGCTAATTTAGCAAAATGATTTTGATTTGGGGGGGGTATCGCACCGGTTTAATATCAATAGGCTGCGAATCCCTTGACAATTTAGTTTTTTGTCATCAATTTGGTAGTGTTTATGTCATGGATTATATTCTTAGTAATAATCGTAATTGTTGGTCTCATAGCCATAAGTAGCTATAACAAACTTATTGATTTAAAAAATAAGGTAAAAGAGGCTTCTAGTGATATAGATGTGCAGTTAAAGCGAAGATACGATTTGATCCCAAATCTCGTTGAAACAGTTAAAGGAGCTAGTAAATTTGAATCTGAAACCCTTGAGAAAGTTACTCAAGCCAGAAATCAAGCAGCCAGCATCACTGGACTTGGCCCAGATAAGGTCGCAGCTGAAAATGCACTTTCAGGTAGTCTAAGACAATTATTTGCGCTTTCAGAAAGCTATCCTGATCTAAAGTCAAATCAGAGTTATCTCTCGTTACAGGGTGAACTCACCAACACCGAAGACAGAATATTAGCAGCTAGACGTTTTTATAATCAAATTGTGTCAGATTACAATAGTTCACAGGAGCAGTTCCCTACGATACTCTTTAAAGGATTAGCAAAAGCTGAAATAGCTCCGTTTTTTGAACTTGAAAATCCAACAGAAGAAAGAAAAAATGTACAGGTAAAATTTTAATATATCGTATTCAATACATCAATCTAAAAAACAATTACTATAAAACTATATGCCATCAAAGACTATTCTCGTAAGGAAACCATCAATCATTACAAAAGCACAGATCCATAATTCAGATACTAGTTCACCCGAAGTTCAAATAGCAGTACTAACTGAAGAAGTTCAAAATCTAACCGTCCATTTGAAAATCAACCCAAAAGATTTTTCCTCACGTCGTGGTCTATTAAAAAAGGTTGGACGCAGAAGATCCCTACTCAGATACTTGTCAACTGTCAGTCAAGCTAGGTACAAGAAGACACTAGCTGTAAACAACTTGAAACCCATTTAACTCAGGTAACCATAAACAGTTTAATTACTATTCGACTAATCACCCCAAAAGGGTGTTTTTTTATATAGATTTTCAATCCTAACCTCCCGCAAAAAAAAGACAACAAAAAAAGGTGCCAGTCTGACACCCCTTTATAAAAATAAATTAAATGAGCCGACTTAACACCGTTTGG
>JAYWFX010000004.1:0-14161 GCA_043778575.1 bacterium
AAAATTGCTTGGACAGAAGTCACAGATCCTTTGGTTGTAGATGTAATACGCTCTTGGAGCTTACCCATTTCTTCGGCTAGATTTGGTTGGTATCCTACAGCTGATGGAATTCTACCAAGAAGAGCTGAAACCTCACTACCAGCCTGCGTAAATCGAAAAATATTATCTATAAATAATAGTACGTCACTACCACTCTCATCTCTAAACTGTTCAGCCATAGTCAACCCAGATAGAGCTACTCGAAGACGAGCACCAGGTGGTTCGTTCATTTGACCAAAAACCAATGCAGTCTTGTCGATAACCCCAGATTCAACCATCTCATGATACAGATCGTTACCTTCACGAGTTCGCTCACCCACACCTACGAAAACTGAATAACCACTATGAAATCGAGCAATGTTGTAAATTAACTCCTGAATAATAACTGTCTTTCCAACTCCAGCACCACCAAATGCACCGACTTTACCCCCTTTGATAAATGGACAAATCAAATCAACAACTTTGATACCTGTTTCTAGTACCTCTATTTTGTCTGACTGCTCACTCAATGTGGGTGCACTGCGGTGGATTGGGAGATGAGGAATAGAATTATCCAAAGCTGGCTTGCCATCAATCGGGTTCCCTACTACGTCAAACATGCGGCCTAGAACAGCTTCACCCACTGGAACCATAATTGGTGCTCCAGTATCAACAAGTTTGTCACCACGGGCTAGACCATCAGTAGCGTTGAGACTGATTGCTCGAACCACATTGCCTCCCAAGTGCTGCTCTACTTCAAAATTCATGACCTTTCCATCTTTTTCAAGAGTGAGTTTATTGTAGATATTAGGTATTTGACCTGTTTCAAACTGCACATCGACTACTGGGCCAATAACTTGAGTGATAAATCCTTTTGATTGCATAATGATATTCTCTAAAGCTAGTGGTAAATAACAAAAATTTGTCAAACTTCTCTCCTCTAATCAAATACTGTATCACTTCATCTCTTTCAACTTCTTGAGCACCTCGACTACCAGATCTGTATACGCCTGACTCCCAACTGAATTTCCGTCGTAATCAAAAATTGCTTTTCCAAAAGATGGAGCTTCGGCTAGTTTTACACTTCTCGGTATAGATGTATGAAACAAATCCTCACCAAAGTTTTTTCTGAGCTCTGACCTGACCTCTCCACTCAATCTATTTCGACGATCAAACATGGTGAGCAAAATACCAAGGACTTTTAATTTTGGATGGAGTTTTGTTTGGATCTCGTGCAGGGTCACCACCAGTTGCGTCAAACCATCCAGTGCTAAATACTCGGCCTGAACAGGGAGCATGACATAATTACTGGCTGTGAGGGCATTGAGCGTCAAGAGTGACAATGATGGCTGACAATCTATCACCACAAAATCAAACTGCTTACTAACAGTACCCGCAAGTGCCTCTTTGAGGATAAATTGATTCCCAGCTGGATTGTTTTGATTGAATTTACCGAGATGTATATTTGATGGAGCAACCCAAAGATTAGGAACATAGCTCGGATACGTCGATCCTGCAATAAGAGTTTGACCCTCCAATGTGGACAGAATAGTCTTTTGCTGATCTTTTTCGCTGATTATTTCGATTCCGAGGTGCTCAGAAGCATGACCCTGTGGATCTAAATCAATGAGAAGTGTCTTTTTACCTTTTCTAGCGAGTCCAGCTGCAAAATTGACTGATGTAGTAGTCTTCCCGACCCCGCCTTTTTGGTTTGTAATAGCGATTACTTGTGACATGTTTGTGATATTATTAAAAGAGTTGCTGTACTAACAAACTCAAAGAATCTGATTTCAACCTCACCATTCAATTTTGGCAAGCGCTAATAAACAAAAGTAAACTTTGATATCTGCTGTTTATTTAAAAATTTACAAAAAACATCTCACCAAATGATATCACAGTAGTTTAGCCACAGATCTATAAATCTGTATAACCATTGATAACCCTCTCCACCACCATTAGATTTCGCATTTGGTATCTACCTCGTGGACGAACACCACCCGCTGAATCTACATAGACAGAGGGTGCCTGGGAATGTTTGGATATTAATGTTTTTCTATATTGAGTCAGTGAAATGTTTGAACCCACTTCAGTTTTTTGCTCTATTCCAAGTTCGTTTTGAGATGACGCACTGACCAGCAATGGAATTCCCATTTGGTTAGCTTTTTTCAGGGCTTGATCAATCATTATTTTAGGAATATTTTGGCTTGCACTGACTGTGTATATTCTCTCCAGGTGTATATGTGGGTTACCGTCATTATCAGGAAGTAAACGCAAAATTGCACGTGCAATAATACTACCATTGTGGTTTTTCACACATAATATCTTGGAGTTTGGATCAAAATACCCCAGTAGGCATTGATTAAACTGACCGTAATTGTAGCTTTGACACGACTGTACAGGCTTTTCACCAATTTCTAACGTGATCTGAGGGTCACTCGTATCACTGCATGTGAGTTTAGTTGCAGATTTAGATGTTGATGTCAGTTCCCCTGCTATTTTACTTAGCTCCGTCACAACAAATGTGTCTGCAGGATCAACAAGACTAGGCAAGATTCTCAACAATTGGTTCATTTTTGGCTGCAGTTTAGCTGCCGATTCTTTTGCGTCTTTAGGTTCGATTTCATTGAAGTCAGTTAATAGTATTGTGGCAATAGCTAGTTCGCATTGCAATTGGGTCTTTTGTCTTTCTAGCTCTGCATACTGTGACTCTAGTAATTTGAGTTGGTTGTACTCATCATCGTTTTCTAGTGTTGAAGCATATGTAATGAGCTTTTGCTTAAATTTTGTGTTGAGTAAGCTATGGGTTTCACTTCCATTTTCTTTTAACTTTTCTTTGAGTGATTGTACTATTTCGTCTTGCTCTACCCCATTTTGGACTATTATTTCCCAGTATGGCATCGGTATATGATCTATATTTTGTGCTAGGTAGGATTGCAGCTTTGTAAAAACCTCAATAGGAGTTGAATTCAAGTTTTCAGTGTAGGTATCTATTCCGTCTGCTCGCCAGATATTAAATTGATCAAGGGTGAGTCTCTCAGGCAAGAGTGAATTTTTTGTAAGTTTGAGTAGTGCGCTTTCTGCTGATACGTGAGCAGCTATGCCGAATTTAGTATCTGGATACGTGCCATTCACAATACTCATAAAAATATTACGCAGAGAGTCAATGTGTTTTGGTGATGAGCTGTATTGGGTAGTATAAATGATGGTTGGTACCACATCGGTGATCTGCTTTGAAAAGTTTGTCATTTGCCCAGGTTCCAAATACGGGATTTCGAAAATATCACAGAGTTTATCAAAAATTAGCCGATTGCAGTCATCACATGTTTTGAGACTATTCACTTCTTCCACACTAACAAGACCCTGAATATTGAGCAAACTAAGTGCTGTAAACAGGTTGAGAAATTCATATTCATCTCCACCAACACTAGCCTTCAAAGGAGAAAATTCGTTTGCTAAGTCTGATTTTTTGATTATGGCAATCGAATCATAACATCTGTAGAGTCTCACCAGTGTTTGTTCTTGCTCAATATAGTAGTCAGGAACATCTAACACATTTTCAATTTTTTTCCAGAGTTTTGTTAGCGCTCTTGGAGCAAACCGCATATCATTAGCTGCTAAGGCCTCACCAACGACAATATGCTGACCTAAATTAGGTAGTATTTTTTGTAAGTCACTATCCGAAATAATTTTAATAAGTGTAGTAATCGGGTTTGATCTACTCAATTGTACGACAAAATCCTGCCTCTTTTCATCGGGTATATACGTCAAACATGTCGCCAAATTATCAAATACAGCTTTTGGATAATCAGATCCGAATCGAAAGATAATATCCGCAACGAATTTTTGGGAAATACCGTTAAACTTTGGCCAACTTTTAATAGAATCGATAGCACTTTCTGCACCGCTTTTCATGTTGCATAAACTCGAAATGAAATTTTCTATCTCATCAGTAGTAAAAAGATAGGAGACAGCAGAAATATTTTTAAAAAATTGATTTGGTGCACTCATTCCTACTCGAAGAACTAACTCCTTAATTTTCTGAGTGTCACCTGTAAACAATGTAAAAAAGTTTTGAATGTCACTAAAAAAGTCAGTTTCTCCCAGTAATAATTGCTCCTCGACAAGATCCTGAATTTCTAATTTCGATAACAGTCTTCTGACTATATTCCCAGACTCAATAGATTGTTGTTGGCTATCGAAAATAGATTCAGTCTCAAGATAACATTTAACGAAATGAAAATTATTACTATTTTTGATATATCCTATAATCAATTCCTTGACAGATGCATCATCGAGATCTAAAAATGGTAACCAAATGCTGAGAGTATCGAGCAAAGCATTTTCGTTCATACCAGAAAGTAATGCTTCAATCACTTCATTATGTTTATCTTTTGAAATGAAGTTAAGTATCAATTTCAAGTGTAGCATGACTCTGTGACTAAAATCTTTATCTGATAAAATCAAAGCTACACATTTTTGTTTATTTTCCTCATCAATATAGTCAGTTTTTATCAGCTCAATAAATCTACCCATAACCGCAGATGGGTTTGTTTCTAATAACCCAGCAATCAGTGTGTTAATACCATCATCACCAAAATACTCTCTGCATTTTTCTAAAAAAAACAATAAGCTTTCTGGATATTTATTATAGCGTTGAGTGAGTATAGTTACTCTATTATCTTGTGTTAAATACGGATAGGTAAATACAGCATCTAAATTATCAGGGGAGGTGGCGACACTCAGCTCAGATATGGTATTTTGGATTTGCTCTTCATGAAAATCAACACTAAAAAACTTATGATGTTTAATCAGAAAAGCAAGATGAGGGTCGTCTTGATACACTATTTCGGCAACGGTACAAATCTCGTCTTTGGTTAGTAACCCATAATGTTCATATCCTTCAAATACATATACACCCAACCCAAGCAAGTCACGCATATATATGTGCTGTAATTCAACTTTCGCAGCTGGTTTCAATTTATCTATGTTTTTCTCAAAAAGTTTACCAATCTTCCACTCACCAAAATGATTCAAAATTATTTTCTTTTCAGGAAACTCATTGGCTAAATCTAGAACAACTTTTTGAGCTGTTTCATCATTACCCACGTATTGTAAAAAGCTTCTGACAAACGAAATATACATATCTGGATTGCTTTTTTTTGCGTTATTGAGTAGCTCCCACATCTTTTCATCACCTAAAAACAACCTAACCTCAGGAACACAATCTAAAATAAGAAGGTGGTTGCGGATTAGACCAATTTGCAAGACATTCTTAAAATCTTCCTTGGAGTTATGGGCTATGCTCATTTGTTCTTGGGTAAATTCTATATTTCCTTTATTAATTTTAGTAAAAAAACCATCAACACTTTTTGAGTCTATATCATTATTTTGAATAGCTTTACGGGATTCACGAAGTCGTTTTAGATGCTCTTGGTAATTCATCTTAAAAGTATATTCTGAAGCCTCTTTTTGCCTAACCTCTGCTACTGTCATGTTAAACACCTCTGGGTTAATTGCATACATGGCATCTGCAGGCGAGGCGATATACTGATCTTTTAGTTTTTCTGTTGATTTATATTTTATTTTTTCTAGCACACTACCAATATAACCTATAAATTACCTATCATCAACTCTTTTGACCTATTGTGTAAATCAGTTCAAGCAACTAAACAGACTTTTGCCTTGGATTATTTTCTTTTTAGTCCTATTACTGTCTCTCGCCAAAATTTGTAAAAGCGATTGATCTTTTTGTCTGGGTTCTCTTGTTTGTATGCAAACTCATCTGCTACTCGTATATAGAGGTCAATGTATTTTTGGGTTATATTCTGGTTTTGGAAATCTACTGCAGTCTGACGAGCATTGGCTGATAACTCGGGGATACGGTCTGGATTTTGATAGAGATATTCTGCGTACTGTGTCATCTGATCAACCGACCCTACATAGCCATTTTCTTCTGGTTTCAGTAAATACCTGACAGCTTCATCGTCCACCGAAATCACTGGTAACCCTAAACTCATGGCCTCTAGTAAATTTGTAGGTAAATTCTCTGTATGAGATGTAAAGATAAAAACAGAAGCCAAGCTACTCAGTGCATTGAGATCATTTAATTCGTATTTTCCAGTAAAAATAACCTGAGAGTTGATGCCCAAATATGTCACCAAAGTCTGTAGATTTTCAACTTCTGGACCCTGCCCCGCAATTATATATTTGGTGTTTGGATGTTTTTTTAGTACTGGTAATAGTGCAATCAAACCAACTTCCACACTCTTCTCCTTCGCGACTCTACAAAACGTCAGAAAAACAAAGTCATCAGCATTCAAACCTATAATCTTGCCGAGTTCTACATCGTATTTCATTGGTTCAAGATCATTACAACCAGTTACATTTACTAGGTTTGTCATATGGGTTCGAACACCCAGACCAGACAGATACTTGTAGACTTTTATCGAGGGTGCGGTGATGTGATTGTAGTTGTTGAGAAAGATACGAATCATCTTGCGAATTGCTTGATTCCTGAGGGGTAAATTCAAATATGGATATTGTTCGATAAATGTGTGAAATGTGTGAATACACGGTACATTCAGTTTAGCCGCTATTGCAATACCCTCTGGCCCGCCAATCATGGTGTCATGAGTATGAATAATAGTCACACCCTCTCGCCTAAAAAACTCTGTGACTTGGTTGATGTAAAAATATGGTATTGCTAAATCAGGAGAGACATCATCATTTGTAGCAATTGCTCTAATAGGAAAAACCTCGCTACTATATATCCTACCCTCAATTTTGGGTGTTGCAACGACCACACGGATTCCACAGTCTTCCAACCCAGACTTTAGATTTTTTACAGCTGCACACACACCATTCAAATCTGGTGGATATGTGTTGGTCAGTATTCCTACAATCATATTTTATAATGTACCTCAAATATTTTTTTTACACAAAAGCCTCTATAATTTCGATCATACTATCAGGACTTTCCACTAAATAATCAGGCGAATACTCCATCAGAGATGATTTAGATCCATAACCCCACGTCACACCTAACGATTTGATCTCACACTTTTTTGCCATTATCACATCACGTTTTTCATCAGTAACATACAGTATATTTGCTGGTATCAGAGCATATTTTTTTATCAGCTGACCAACTATCTTGTTTTTGTTAAACACACCGTTACTACTCAAAACCTCACTAAAACTATGTTTGGCATGATTCGCATCTAAAAATTCATCTATAACCAATGTATTATTTGAGCTCAAAATACCAATGATTAGGTCTGGATAAGCCACATGAATAAGTTGAATAATTAAAAGAATATTTTTGTAAGGGTGCAACTCCTTTACTCGTCGGTACATCTGAAGCTGAATAATCCCAAACAGGAAAAACCCACTCACCAGATTCACGTGTTGGCGTACAGCTAAATCCTGTATGGATAGACTCCGAATTTCTTCAAAACTATCTTCTGGTATCGGGCGAGCAAAAAACCAAGGGGCAAATCGATTGTACTCCTCAATAACCATCAAAAATGAATCGGCAATCGTCCCATCAAAATCAAACAACAACATCTTTCTCACACTGCTTTTCTCAGATGAGTCCATTTTCACGAAGATATTTATCTGCTTTTACAATACAATAATTACCAGTTGACCATAGCATTTCGTCGGTATATGCCATTTCTACAACTTTTTTAAAATCAAATTCAAACATCTCAATTGACTCAGTGTTTTCATTGTCTGACTTACCAAATGTCAAATCTGTAGCTAAGTACAAATGAATTTCTCCCTGCAAATTAGTCAAACCTTGATGGCAAACTCCCAAGTGAATAAAATTATTAGCACTAATACCCAGCTCTTCCGATAGTTCTCTTTTTGCAGCTACTTCTGGAGTCTCACCCTCATCGACATGACCAACGCACACACCGAGTATTTCTCTCCCCAGAGCATAGCGGAACTCTTTCCCAAGATATGCTTTTTTAGTGTTGAGATCGACTGGCAGGACACACGACGCACTCCCATTACCAGAACCAAAACTAACAACTGAAAAAACACCCTCATAATCTCCAAGTGTCACAGAATCCTCGCGAACTTTAACAAAAGGTGTCTGGTAGGCAATCTGCGAATCTGTAATAGTCCAAGATCCGTTTTTGATAGGAAAAGCTGAGCTACTAGGTTGAGACATATTTAAGATTTTTTACTGAACATTTTCTTGAATTGGTGACTGATGTCTTTTCTATTTTTTTCCTCCTTGAGAAGGTGATATGCACTCGGCAGGACAGAAAGTAACACAACGGCAAGTATAACAGGAAACAGGTATTTATCGATATCGGGAATAATCTTTCCTAGATAAAATCCAGCAAGCGTCAAACCTACAGCCCATAGCAATCCTCCAATAATATTAAACATGACAAAAACTGAACGCTCCATTTTTCCTATTCCTGCTACAACAGGGGCAAATGTACGAACTATAGGAACAAAACGAGCCAAGATAATTGTGAGTGAACCATGTCTTTCATAAAAATCCTCTGCTTTTTTTAGATTATCTTTATGAAACAACACTGAATCTTCTCGATTAAAAATCCTACGCCCCACCCTACGACCAAAACTATAACCAACATTGTCGCCAATCACAGCACCTAAAAAAGACACAATACACAAAGCAATAATCCCATTATCTCCAAATACTCCACGTGTAGCTAGAAACCCTGCGGTAAAAAGAAGACTGTCACCCGGCAGAAAAAACCCAATGAGCAAACCCGATTCAGCAAAAATAATTCCAAAAACTAATGCCAAAGCACCAATAGAACCTGCACTGTGTAATAAATTCTCGATGTTCATATCGCTTAATTTTCTATTTCATGTTCTTCTTGTCAACTCTTTTACACCCTTTTACAAAATTCCTAGCTCTAGCTTTACATCATCACTAACAATACTCATATCCCACTTTGGGCTCCAGACAATTTGAATCACAACTCTCTTGACACCATCAACCTTAGAAACACTCGATTGTATATCTAGTGGCAAACTATCTATGACTGGGCAATTTGGACTGGTAAATGTCATCACAATAGTACAAACACCAAAATCATCCACATGAACACCGTAAATCAGACCTAAGTCCCAAATATTTACAGGGATTTCTGGGTCAAATATAGTTTTTAGGGTAGCGATGATTGATTTTTGGATCACCACTCATACTTACATGGAGTAGTTTAACTTGGCAAGCTTTGGTGACATGTAGCCACTACTTTCAGTTGATCTACCGTACTTATTGAGCAGACTTTGCACTTTCAATGACATCAGAGGATTGCATTGCTCACAGACTTGTTTGAATTCTTGGATCAGCTGAATACTTCTAGATTTCCATTCATCTATTTTTAATCTTTCAAAGACATTCACACCATCAACCAACATTCCAAAGATTTGATGATACTGAGTTTGATCCACAGAACCAGTGTTTTTTAGTCTTTCTACCATGATCTGAGCTTGTGAAATAAGTATCTCTGAGGTTTTCTGATCGTATACTTCTTGGCTCCAGTACTGGGGATTCATCTCCATTGCGATTTGCATATTTTCTCTAGCCTCTTCAAACGAATACTCTGCTTCGTGTAGTAAACCACAGTTATATAGTGCAAAACCTTGGTTGGTGTGAATCTCCGACTCTTTTTGCAGTCTGACGAGGGGATCAATTATCTTTGCGTTACACTCTAAACTCTTTTGAAAAAAGTAAATGATTTCTTGGGAGTTCGGCTTTGGGAGGTTTGATTTTGCTCGACCAAGCATGCTCCAAGTCCAGCCCAGATCACTAACGCTAGAAACCTGCATCTGCAAAATTTCATTGAGTACCTGAACTGAATCATACACCAACCCTTCCTCGAGACAGTAATATGCCAAATCCTGTAACGTCAACAAATTTAACTGTATTGATCGAGACCTCCACAACTGAAACAAAATGTGATAAGAGGCTTTTAAATATTCGAGTATCTCTTCGCCTTTATAGCCCGCTTGAGATTTTAGAAAATAATGAACCCTAGCAAGAATATGCCAACAATCACTATAGAATGACAGGTTAAAAAAATCAGAAGCGATTTCTAAATCTATACGAGCTAATTGTAAATTAAATTCACGATTTGTGAGGTAGTCCAAAGCCAAATATTTTGTTTGCAGATTAGATACCCTTTTTTTAACCTCTCTTTCCTGTACTAAACCATCTTTGCCTAGAAAGTGAATATTCTGTATGTCAAGTTGAGGATTAATATTTAAATCGATTTTTATTTTTTCTAGTTCTGCACGAAAATTGAGATTCTCATACAATACCCCATAAATCAAGTGTTGTAATTTTAGCTTTTCTTTGTCTCTCTTTTGAAAAATCTTCTGGCGGTCTAAATGATTTTTTTCTTTTCTACGTGTTCGTGGATCAAACAACTTATCTACATTTGATTGATATGTTTTGTGTGAGTTATGGTTAGATGATTTAGGCCAAAAAGTGTTGTTTTCACCGTTGTTGTCAATCATCAAACGAACTTGAGCTACCAAATTAGTAAGAATATTCACAGGATACATTGTCGTTAAATCCAATGTATTCACAGAAAATAAGTTTTGACAAGGTATTTTTTTGCCTTACTCAAACAACCTTTTGTGCCAATTTTACCGCAATGCACCGATAAAAATCTGCCAGACCAAAGCCGACTTTGCAACTAAACTCAGCACAATATACATCCGCTCTCCAAATGTATAGTTTTTCCATGGGCCAACTTGTTTGTACTGCAAAAACATGTTGAGGGCGAAGAGGTTGAAAAATACAAATAGTGAATAAAATATAAAGTAAATAAAATCTGGAACTTTAAATATATCATTTGTCCTACTCAGTGCAGTGATAAAATACAAACTAATCACAACCCAAGGGATAACACCAGCAACACAGCCAAACACAAAACCCGTCCACCTAACCTTATTGACCTCGAGTGAGGAGCCATCATCATGACCAGTTATTTGATTTTCTAGAGATCTAATGTCTGAGTTGTGTTTTTCCATTAGTAATCCAAACAAATTCATAGTGGCGTTGAGACCAAACAATAAGATCAAACTCCCTAAATCATACATCCCACACAAAATTGCTATGGCAACGATCATAATCGAGGAACTCAAAGCATATTCGTACCACCGAGCAACTTGTATCTTTTGTTTTAGATTGTTGATATACCACTCATATATTTTGGGTAACACCAGCATAAAATGAGCAAAAGCTGATATAAACAAAAATCCAGCTATGAGAAAACTAATCCGCACGTCAAAAATTTGTTCAAGCTTCGGCACACCTCGCTTTAAAACTAAATTTGGAGCTAAATAGTTTGTGGTTATGGATATAGTAACTGCTTTACTCAAAATCACAACAGCAATACCCTGACCTAGGTGCAGAATAGACATTACACAGTTGAACAACCTCAATCCCCTGTAAAGATCTTTTCCATCAGATCTATTTGCTGAGGTCTTTGGTAGCTGACTCACAACTTTCTTTTGTTTGAGTTGCTCGAGTTTTGTGATTGACTCAACTGGAATGATTTTTGTTTGAGGAGCACTGTATTCTATTTTCTTACTGAAATCCCCATAATCACTGTCTAATTGATCTTCTGACATATATAAGTTTTGGTTTTAATTTTATTTTTAGTTTTTTATTCAGCTATTTCTAACCCTAATAATCACAAGTTATTTCATTTTTTTATTTCGGTCAAAATCTCTATACGCACTTACTCTAACTCGATAATCTGTTTCACACTTTCTGGTTTCAACCCTGCCCCACCGATCAAAAACCCATCAATTTCAAGGTTGAAACTCAGTTCGCGAATATTATTTTCATTTACACTTCCCCCATATAATATACTCACGTTTCTACTAAATTCTGCTCCAAGCAAATCAGAAATATATCCGTGTATGGCAATATTTACTGATACAATTTGATTGATTGATGGTGTCTTGCCAGTGCCAATAGCCCAAACAGGCTCATATGCAATAATAGGGAAATGGATTGTTATGTTTGACGAGCTTACACTCATTGAATCAAAATATGGCATCAAAGCTGATATAACCTGCTCCTTGAGCACCAGATAGTCTATATCATCACTTTTCGTTGTCATTTCAGGTGGTACATGACCTACACAAATGATTGGGATCAAATTATTTTCTCGAGCTATTACTACTTTTTTTTGAACATCATCATTGGTTTCTTTGAGCATAGACCGTCTTTCTGAGTGACCTATTAAGGTATATTCACACCCTAAACCCTTGACCATCTCAGCAGAGACTTCACCTGTGAAAGCATGACTGGATCCACAACCATCTTTTGCGATATTTTGTGCACCAAAACTACATTTTATAGAGTTGTTTGATAGTGTGGATAAAAAAACAGATGGTGGGCAAATCACTGCATCCCACAGAGTATTTTTAATGAGTGCAGTGGTGTACGAACTGTATAATTCTATAGCTTGTTCTAGTGAAGCTGGATTCATTTTCCAATTAAAAACGAGGTACTTGGTCATAACTAATTTGTATTAAATGATATTGAGTCAGTTTTTTAGGAATTTTGATTTTTTGATAACACCGTTTTTTCGTGCCAGATAAACACTACTAGAAATAAATACCGCAAATGCTGCTACCTCGACTAGACCAGCACCCAGATCACCTTTATGGAGACTGTCAAAAGTCAAAAAGAAGAAACCAGCCCAAGGTATACTGACAATAAATGTACCGATTACCACCTCCCTACACTTGATGCCACTCAACGCAAAAAAGGCTGTAGTAAAATCAAATGGTAAGCTGGCAAGCCTCAAAGACAAAACAGTAACTAGCTCCTTTTTTTTAGTGCTCTCGAGGTCTATTCCAAATTTATCAGCAGTTTTTATGATGCTGTTTTTAAATGCATCACCAGCCAAATACTTGATTACAAAATAAAATGTCGTGGCTGATATGGTTTCAGATACAATAACCCAAAAATACCCCTGCCACGCACCAAAGAGTACATATCCAACCACATTCATAATCCAAGTTGGTATCAGAAAGATAGGTCTCAAATTAAATACCAATACAAAAACCAACGGAAGTGCCCAGCTAAAGCGACCCGATTGAATTCTCATTAGATAGTGATTCAATAAATCTGCTAATCTACCTAGAGTGATTTCATTTCGAAACATCCAATAGCCACTTAGTAAAATAAAGCAGAGCCAAATCCCCAAAACTATGAACTTTGCACTATGTTTTTTGATAAATGTCACAAAATCGATGATTATCTTTTAAAAACTGACTTACTTGATTGTGTTTTTTGTTTATTTTTTCTTTTCTTTAGATCTGCCTTGATCTGCTTTCTCAAAAATGACATCATGACGACTCCTATACCCATAAAAGCACTTCCAAAAATGAGTAAAAAACGAGCCAGTATATCCATACAACCAATATGTAAATGCAAATCATTGTGATAGCTTTGTCAACATGGAAGCAACAAAAAATAGCCTCCAATAATTTTATTCAAATGACGAACCAAACTTCATATAATCAATAACCATCAAAAATGTTTGCATACACCAAAACATGCTCATCACCCCAAGTATATATACAGGAATAGTCCAAAAAGCTCCGTAATCGACTATAAAAAGTGTTGAGAAGTAACCAACAAGTAAGATATTTGATCCCGGTAAAATACGACGGCGAATTATATCGTATATTAAGTCTTCGTGTTTTTCATACATTTGCTCCAACGGTTTATGAATATCCTCAAAGGGCATAAATCCATCTTGTTCATCATTTTGATCATCAATCTCTTCGTCGGAATCGTGTCTAACAGGGTGTTTAGGGGCAAATACTGGCTGAGTTGGTGTAATTATCTGAGTCTTCATACGGAGGAGCTGAGCTCTGTAATATGGATTATTTGCATACTCAGGATGAAAACTCATTTGTTGAGCTAATTTTTGATGTTCATACTCCATTGACTCTTGATGAGGCAGAGATTCTGATGATTTTAGTGGTTGAGCAGATTCTGGGGTTTCATCTTTTTCACGATTTGTATCAATCTCTTTTTTAGATTCTTCACTGAGATACGGATATGATTTTGGGAAAAAGCCTAGTCGATAGCATTTTAATCGATCATATGGCATCC
>JAYWFX010000005.1:0-41776 GCA_043778575.1 bacterium
CGATTTTGTCCATGGAAAAGTGTATAGGCGAGGCAGTCATTTTGAAACTCGGTGTCAGCCATCCAGCCATCACTCGGAAACAAAAACTGGTCACGATCATTGAGCCAAGTCGCCTCCATAGATTTACGTGCAGAAAAATATACTGCAACTTCTCTTAAATTTTTATCAGTTATCCAACTTCCTCTTGGAGCTTTCATTTGTTCTTTTCTGTTCATCACAAAGACAACATTATTCTGTTGAAAATCATTACCAAGGCAAGATATAAATCCAAGTTGCTTTTCACTGGTCCTTTTTCTGGTAGAAATCAACCATTGGTTAATACTTTTTTGTCCATCGTAAGATAAAAATAATTTAGAACCCACACCGACCGAATCCCTATCAAAAATATCAGACATTACATTTTCAAATTTTTCTTTTTTGCTTGTATTCCAAATCTTAAAACCTATTGGAAACTGACCTTTTACATTATCAAAAGTATCAGCTGGAACTACAAAACAACTTTCTAATTTGGCTATAAAAAAATTTCTAAAATCAATAAAATTTGGTGACTGGAGTGCTTTTAGTGTAGAAAATTCTGCTATCACACAATCAGGTATCTCGAAATAAATTCTTGTAAAAAATTGTATAAATAACTCACGATTTGCACTTTTTCCTAGTTTAGATTTGTACTTGTCATTTACTTTTGATAAATTTAACCCTATTTTACTTTTTTCACCATGACCCATTGTTTCTGCGTACGGTGGATTAATGTAGATTACCAGTTTTTGGCGTTTGACTGGATTGGCTATAATATCCTGCAAGCCCTGCGGTAACTTGGTAAATTCGTCATTGAGAAAGTCAAACTGAAAGCAGTGATCTGCCAGTAGATTGGCGCCTTGACCACTGATTGACTCCTCGTTCATCGTGTTGATTCGCTCGTGCATTACGTCTACGTCCTGTGTGTCTAGGGTACTTGCCCAAATGTTGTATTTGTTTGTCAAACCCGCTAGCAAATTGCCAGTCCCAGCAGCACAATCCCAGATATAGTGTTCGTCCTGCCAGTTATCGCCTAGCACAGATTTGAGATATTCTTGAGATTTATCGACCCAGATTTGCGGAGTAAAAAAACTACCTTTGCGTTCACGTACGTCTTGTGGTACTAGTAGATCACGACGATTAATGATGTAGTCCCAATATTCGGCGTGTGGTGGTCGTTCGTACCGATTCCAAAACTGTTGGTGAGCTTTTTGGTTGTCATTAAAATTAGTGGTCTGAGACGAAAACATACCCATCTCGTTGAGCTTTTTTCCTATTTCGTAGTGGTTGTCTTTCAGCAGGACATACAGACTTTCCTTTAAACTTTGGTTATCACTCGACAACAGATCTGCAAGATAAAAATCCCCATCAATAATCCCGCTTTTTTTGGCAATGTCCCAGTTGGGTATGATGCTCGGTTTGACTGCGGTCAGCCACTTGGAGTAGATCGAAATAAAGTTGTTTTTATCGATGCAGATCTTGGAGGCTGCGGTCTTGCCTATTACCAGATTAATCTTGATAAACTCTCGAATCTCTTTGTCATCGGTAGCATACGTGAATAATAGGGAATTGGTCTGGATAGTTGATTGAACTTTGTCTAGAATCAGCTGAAATTCTTTGGTTTCATGGTTGGACGGGGTTACACTCCAATTAAAATCATTGATATAGAAAATATTGTGAACGTCGCTATACGGCACAAAAGCAATATTCTCAGCATCAAAAGCCCCGATAAAAGCTGGTGGTAAAATCTTATCAAAGGTCCGAGCTTTACCAATTGTTAGGATCAGCTGGACGATTGATCGATGTATGTCAGATTTGCCTTTTTTGGCTTCTGCCCACAGAAGAGATTGAGTTTCAAACAAGTTATCTTGATCGGTGTTAGTCTTGTGGGTAACGCAAAAGTCAATATTTCCCACGATCTTGGTGGTATCAAAATCTGAGAAATAATCTCTAGCAATCTGGTTTTTGAGTTCTTCTTCGCGGATATTGTGGTAGGTCATAACTTATTTATCGGGATAATGTTTTCTAATCCAAAAAAACCTAGCTGTGTGGGCTAGGAGTTCTGATAACAGGATGAGGGTTATACTGCGTGGTCTAATATTTAGTAAATCTTTCGTAGTCGATTGAGGTTGCTTGGGCCTCGACTTGCTTTAGGGTTTCGATTGTTACTGATACTAAAATCAATAGTGTCGTACCACCTACAATACCGCTGAGCGTACCATCACCAAATTGGATGTTTTTGCTGAAAATCAGAGGTACTACGGCAATCACAGCTAAAAATATACTACCAGCTACATTGAGTCGATTAGAAATAAAACTCAGGTAGCTCTCAGTTTCTACGCCCGGTCTGACACCAGGGATATACGCATTTGATTTCTGCAGGTTTTCAGCTACATCATCGGTTTTAAAGGCGACTGTAGATGTGTAGAAATAAGTAAAGAATACGATTAAAATAAAGTAGAAAAGAGTGTAAGCTAAAATTCCGTTCCATCTGATAACATATTCTGGTAAAAATCCAAGGTTACTTCCTGGCACATCAAAACGTAAAAAAGTCCCTTCAAAAAAACTATTTTTCACTGCTTTGTTTTCTTCATTGTCTTGCTTGAGTGTAGATATGGTAAAACCTAATAATTCTTGACCTGTGGTTGTATCATAATTTTCTGCGGCTTTTGCAGATGTCGCATCAGTCGTACCATAAAAACTCAACAATTCTTTAGGGAGGTTGTCTGGCTTTATGGCTGTTTCTTTTGGATTGGTACTCAGGTAGTTCTCTACGTTTTTGGCAGTAGTTTTAAATGATTCGACGTTTGAAGTAGCAAAGAATCGAGATAAAATGGTAGGAAACAAAATAAATGAGACTGCAAAAATAATAGGTAACACACCAGCAATATTTACTTTGATTGGTAGATCGGCTTGGACGCCTGACATGGTTCGAGATTTTCCTTCGGTATGACCTCTGCGTGAATATACGATATGCAGCTTTCTCACAGCGTCATTGATAAACACCACAAGCAGTAAAACTGATATAAATACCCCAAACAAAATAAACGTATTTCTCACTGCTCCCCACGTTTGATTGCCCCAGAGCAAAGCTTCCCAGACCTCTTTGTTTCCTACTTTTGAAAAGCTAAATCTCTTGAATAATTCAGAAAAATTAGGCGATGCATAATTCCAGTATTTTACTAACTGATTAGGCATTCGAACGATAATACCTGATAAAATAAGGAGTGAGATACCATTCCCCATCTTAAACTCTGTTATGATCTCGCCGATGTACATGATGATGATACTACCAGCTGTCATAGCTGCGATAACCGCAAACCAATAGCCAAAAGTAGTTGGTGAAATCTCTGGTCGTTTCAGTACCTCTGGTAATTCAATTTGGGCACCACCTTGGTTGAGGGCACCGTTTGAAAGGAATTGCAAAATACCCCATGACTGCAACGCTGCTAGTGGTACTGCTAAATATCTTGTCCATCGATTGATTTTTTGCTCTCCGAGTTGACCCTCTTCTTTTCTGATTTCAGCTATTTTTGGTACGATTACACCCAGCAACTGAATTACGATAGATGCAGTAATAAACGGGCCTACTCCAAGCATGACAAACGATAATTGTCCATATGCTCCACCTGAAATAGTATTTAATAAACTAAGAGCGGAGTCGGAGTCGATAATTGGTGTGATGTCTTGTGTCCTGAGTACAGGAATTGGGATGTGTGACAAAAACCTAGCTACGATTAAAAGTAATACAATTTTGATTAGTTTTGAACGTAATTCTGGGTCAGTAAATGCCAATATGAGTCGTCGAAACATGATTACATTAATAAAAGGAATGTTTGAAACTTGTCAAAAAACCTTTTTAAATAGATTTTGGAATAGTTTTCAGAAAAAAAACGTAAAATTATCCCTCATCACCCACTCTTTTATGCTTTCACACATTAGAAATTTTAGTATTATTGCACATATTGATCATGGAAAAAGCACTTTAGCTGACCGTTTGATGGAAATGACTGGTACAGTTGCTCACAGAGACATGAAAGATCAGACTCTAGATAAAATGGACTTAGAGCGAGAAAGAGGAATTACTATAAAACTCCAACCAGTACGGATGATGTACGAGGAGGATGGTACACAGTATATCCTAAACCTGATAGACACTCCCGGGCATGTAGATTTTGCATATGAGGTGTCGCGGTCGCTAGCTGCTTGTGAAGGGGCGATTTTGGTAGTAGATGCCAGTCAAGGAATCCAAGCACAAACCTTGGCAAACTTATATGCGGCTATGGAGCAGGATCTAGCTATTATCCCAGTGTTAAACAAGATTGACTTACCAAACGCAGATGTCGATGCTCGCGCTGAAGAAATCAAAAGAATTCTAGGTTATGACAGAGACCAGATACTCCTCGTGAGTGCCAAAACAGGGCAGGGTGTAGATGAGTTACTCAAAGCAATTGTAAAGAGAATTCCGTGTCCTAAATAAATGAGTTTTTAATAAAATCGGTTTCATCAAACTATGTTGCTGCAAAAGCAGATTTGACAACTTTACCATATAATGAGGAAAAATAGATTGTATGTCACAAATTATTTTAGAAAAACCTACAAAAAACATCATTGGGTTGATTGCACCATCAGGTTTTGGAAAGAGCGAGGCGACTAGAAAATTGGAGGCTGCAGGTATTGTCAGAATCAAATCATACTACGAACTAGTTGTAGAAATAGATCAAGAGAACAGTAGATACATTGGACGTTATCCAAGAAGTGAGGTTGAGGGTGAGTCTGTTTGGAAGGAGGGTATAATAGATCCCGCATCTTGTATAGATCCAGAAACAAAAAAATTTAAAAGTGATAATCATAAAGCACTTTTAAATGAAGAAATACAAAAAGGCTCATACACACCAGAAAATGTGATGTGGGAAAAAGTTTCAAGTGCTGATTTGGAAATGTATGAATGCGTTACTCCAGAATCATTGAATGCAATGTTAGCTGCTGATCCTTTGTGTTCAGTTGAACCAGTTTATGGATCAAGAAGAGTGTATCCGTGGGGTGATATATTTGAGAAAATGGAGCAAGGTGAGCAGTTCTTCATGGAATTAGCACCAAAAACTGTTCAATCCATCTCTAAAATCTTAATTGAGAACAATCAACCCTTTGAGCTACACGAATTCACCCTGCCTGATGCTATACTTGAATTTCAAATGATAAATTTTAGAGGTGAACCAGTAAATGTAGTTGCTGATCGTATGAAAGATACGCGCAAGCACAACACTCAATTAGCGGATCCAAATTCAGTGTATAGCCAGCTTGTTACGCAACTAGAAGATTTAGATAAATATAAACGACATGACATAAAATGCAAAATATTCTCAAAGTCAGAGCATCCAAACGATGGAAAACCATACACAGCCGGGTATGATGAAAACAATGTAGCACAAATTAAATTTTTGAAAAGAAGCTTGACTTATGATTCTCAGTCACGAACTATGATGGATATTGTTAATGATTCTGAGCTACCTATCATTGAAGATATTATTAGGGGTAAAGGTGAGTATGTCCCATCAGAGCTTGAGTTTAAGATTGCATTGCAAGGATTTGAGAGTAAAAATATTTTCACTACTATGATTAGTATCTTAAGGGAACGATGTCGACTTCTTTTTCCAAACGAAACAACTTTCGAGCGTAGCATTGCAAGACGTTAATCAACTACTTTTCTCAATTTATCCCAAGTGGGAAGGGCAGGGTACACCAACTTTATTTTATCTTTGGACTGGTTCAAAAACTTTTGCACATCTAACCCTGTAGAGATTGAATTTACCCAAATCACATTTGAGTCGTCAGCAATAATCGTATAGAGTTTGAGATTATCAAATATCTTTTGTTTCCAGTTGAGCTCATCTGGCTGCAATGCTCCATATAAATCATGAAAAATAGTCACTAGCTGAGTTTTTGGATTGCAGGATAGGCTTCTGGGCTGAGGTAAAAACAGTAGATCAAATTCATGAAGTTTGCTGTTTCTGGTTTTCTTTCTCAATCTAAAATCTAGGGTAACCACCACATTTATTATTTTGATCGGTATTTTAGTAGAAACACAAAGATAATCCTGAATAGAAATATGCTGATTCCACATTATGCCAAAAAAAGGAAACTCCAAAGAAAGTTTAGTTTGTTGTTGTGAGCTTAGTCCTATTCCGATTAGCTCTAGGTTTCCCTTGGTTTTTTTCTGTAGCCATAGCTGGTATAGAAAATGTAGTGTATAAGTGTTTACTCCAGTGAGAAGATGATAGTTTAGACATCTCAGGTCGACAGCAATTTGCTTCATATTAGTTTATGATTCAACCAGTGACAGGCGTTCAGTTTTTTCTTCAGTATATTCGAGTTTGTCGATGTGTCTGACTACTCCGATGAGATTTTTATCAGCTTTGTCATAGTTATCCTGAGCTTGTCTAATCTTGTCTCCAAGTTTCCTAAATTCGTCTTGAAAGTTTTCTACATTTTTACGGATTTCACCGAGCCCTTTTATTATGTTGTGAGCGTTTTGACTGATGAGCTGCTGCCCCTGATAGATTTTAATTTGAATAATCACTGGAAAAATAGTCACTGGTGATGTTGGGGTTACACGGCAGTTTCTCAAAAAATCCATTGTTTCTGGGCTGTTTACGACTTCAGAGTACATGCTATCACTAGGTAAATACATAATTAGACTGTCTAAAAACCCAACGCGATTATACTTTTTATTGATACTGTCGGCCATAGCACACACACCCTTGAGAAATGCTTTTTGCAGTGAGTTTCGCTGAGCAGGTTCAGCATCGATAAAGTCTTGATAACTAGTCAGTGGGAATTTTGAGTCAACTCCAATCTTTTTATCATCTAAATATATTACAAAATCAATTTTATCGCTAGATTCGGGTACTTGTACTTGTTTTGACCAGCTTCCATGAGACAGGTTTTCACTCAGGAGACTTTCCAAATAGTTCTCACTAAAATTCCCAAATGCTTTACTGCTTGTTCGAGCAAAAATTGTGTTGAGCTTGTCTACTGATGTGGTAGATTCTATCATCTTGGTAGCCATAACCTGCATTTGACCTAGATGATTACTAACTTGTTCAAAAGATTTTTGATGTTGAGCAAAACTCGTATCTAGCCTGAGTTGTACATCTGTGTTTATTTGATTGAGTCGCTCCTGATTAGTTTTTGATAGTGAATCTAACTGAAACTTTACTGTTTCTTGGATGCCTAGAAAAGCTTTTTGAAGTTGACTCTGTGTTTGAACTAAATTTTCTACTAACCCCTTTGACATTTGATCTTGGAGAGACATCTGAAATTTATTTAAGTTCTCCATTTGCATGTCACTTATACCATAGATTTGTTTCATCAAGTTGCTCTCAGTCTCGTGTTGCGACTTACCTAAATCCACCAAAATTTTGTTTACCAGTTTTTCTTCATCGATCTGTGTCTCAGATGTTTTTTTTCTAAAGTGAGTTGACCAGATAATAAATGCCAATGCACATATAATCGTAATTGCTGAGATATTTAATAAGATTATGTCCATAGAATTTGTTCTAACTCGTGAATTAGAGATATGGAGGATTGATCCTGTCAATGAAGCTAGGGTTTTGATAAAAAAAATCGTCTCTGATACTGGTAGGTTAGAACTCGCTCAGTCATTTGCAGATATCTGGAAGAAATTATTCATAGATGGGGTTTTTGACCGTGTTAGCCAAATGACTCTCATTGTAGGGTCTGATGCTGGATTTACAGACACTAGAATCATTTACATTTGGTTAAAATCTGCTGAAATGTTTGATAATATAACTATTTATATAGTTTCCAACGGTCAGCAAGGTGACAATAAAAACCTGAGTATCACACAAACTAATATATTAACATATAGCGGCGAACCTAGAATCGGTGTAAAAAAATGATTAAAGGCAGTATTCTTGACAAAAATGAATGAATTAGGACTTATTTTCTGGTAATGGCTGTTACACATCAGAAAAAAATTGAGATTGTCCAAGAGCTACAAGATCTCGTGTTACCACAAAAGACTTGTGTGCTGCTTTCGACAAACGAAACCGGAGAGTCTCTTGATTCCTCAGCAAATTTTGAGTTACGATCAAAAGCTCGAAAAGGTGGTATTATTGTTAAGGTGGTAAAAAACACATTGATCCGTATCGTTTTCCCTCAGACTCCTGAGCTAAGCGGTCAAACATACTTAGCGTATCTAGAGGATCCAAAGCAAGGTGATGAAGTTACTGTTCCCAAGGTAATTGTGGATTTAGTGAAAGAAAAATTTGAAACAAAATTTAAAGTTTTAGGTGCTGTTGTAAATGGAGAGTTTTTAGATACAAACCAAACTTCATTACTTTCAAAAACACCTTCACTTTCACAATCCATGGCTACAATCGCAGCTACATTAAACCAATTCGCAAGCAAGATTGCAGTTGGAATTAAAGAGATTCCAAGTGGAATTGCACGTGGTATCAATGCCATGGCAACAAAATAGTTCTTGACAAAATACACATTATTCACCCCTTATTTAAAATAGCTTAACGCCTTATATCATTGTTATGTCCAGCAAAGTCCAAGTAATTATCGACGAATTAAAAACACTATCTCTTTTAGAGGCTTCAGAATTAGTAAAAGCAATTGAGGAGACATTTGATGTTTCAGCTTCAGCACCAGTATCAGTGGTTGCAGCAGGTCCAGCAGCAGATGCAGCACCAGTAGAAGAAAAAACCTCCTTTAACGTAAAAGTTACAGATGTCCCAGCAGATAAAAAGATTGCTGTCATCAAAGTAGTAAAAAACGTTCTTAATATTGGTCTAGCAGATGCAAAAACCAAAGTAGAAGGCGTTCCATTTATTCTTTCAGAGGGAGTAAACAAAGAAACGGCTGAGAAGCAAAAAGAAGAATTAGTAGCAGCAGGAGCAGGTGTTGCGCTAGAATAGTCACGTTTCCCTAGTTTGAATCCAAAAACGAAAAACCTATCTACAAGATATATAATATGAATACACAATTGAGTTTAATGAGTTTGTTTCAAGTTGGAGCTCATCGAGGAAATAAAAAAGCCAAGCTAAATCCCCAGCTAAAACAGCGTATTTATGGTTTCTCTAATAGCCAATGTCTGATTGATTTAGTTCAAACTAACTATGCTATTGAAGAGGCTGCTCAATTGATGTTCAGATTAGGTCAAAAGAAGCGTCAAGTTCTGTTGGTTGGTACAGCTAAGCACATAAAGCCACTTGTCGAGGAGTTGTCGCAAAAGTTTGTACCAGATAAAATGCCGTTTGTGAATAATAGATGGTTAGGTGGAACTCTGACTAATTGGGTTACAATCAAAAAAACCTTAAAAGAGCTAGAGAAACTTATTAACATGGAGTCTAACAAAGATTTCTTTGGTAAAATATCTCGTAACCAACAACTTCAAATAACCAGAGATAAGGATAAAAAAGTACGATTTGTAGGAGGATTGCAAAATCTAAAATCAAGTCGCCCTGGTGTAGTGTTTATTCTTGATGGTTCTACAGATCCAGTTGCTATGAGAGAAGCAGACAAAATGGGTATACCAGTAATATCATTAGTTGGTACAAACGTAGTGACCTTACCAGAGAAAACAAACACTACGATTCTTTGTAATGTAAACTCAATAAATGCAGTAAAATTAATATCTGATTATTTGATTGAAAACTACAACAAGGGATTTGCACAAGGTGTCCCAGCCAGTATTCAAGAAAACATAAAACATAGTCAATCAGTAGTTGCTGGTGCATAATACAATAATTTTTATCATGGCTCATTGGAATAAAAACAAGATATTACTCATCTCCACAGAGATTAATCCTACTACTAGCAAGAAAATAGTTCATCGTTATTTGATAACTAAATCCAAAGGTAAGGGTAAGCCACAACAGGGTAAGTTGACTTTAAAAAAATATAACCCTATTCTCAGAAAACATGTTTTGTACACTGAGACAAAGTACAAATAGTAATTACCAATTTATAATTTTATATATATTATATGGCTTTGAAAAAAATGAGAGCAAAAACCCACAAAGGTGCTAGAAAAAGAATTCATGTCACAAATGGTGGTGATTTGTCTGTAGGTAAACTAACTATTAGTAGAATTTTTAAGAATCACAGAAAATCTAAGCGACAGAGAGAACGTGTTTTAAAAGCTGTGCGATCAACTACCCTAAATGCGATTCATAATAAATTAAAAGCAATTATTTAACCTTAACTATATAGATTGAGATGTCACGAGTAAAAAAAGGTTTAGCCGCAAACAAGCATAGAAAGTATTTATTGAAACGAGCAAAAGGCTACCTAAATGGTGCTCATAGTAAATTTAGGTCAGCAAAAGAAAGGTTGTTGAAAGCTGAGTCAAACATGTATAAGAGTAGACGTTTGAGAAAGCGTGATTTTAGAAGCCTTTGGATTCAACGCATAAATGGATCATTAGATCAGATTGGTAGTGATATTAATTACTCCACATTTATTTATTTACTTGCAAAATCAGGTAGCACTTTGAATAGGAAGTCAGTATCTGAGATAGCATTAAAAGATATTGAATCATTTAAGTCGCTTGTTTCCTCACTCGAATCATTTAGATAACCATTCTTTGTTTTCCCTAAAGAAACTCTCTCCCTAACTGGGAGATTTTATATTGGTAAAATATCGTCCTTTTCAATGTGAGTTAGAACTTCACAACCATTTTTTGTAACGATAACTTCGTGTTCCCAGTGGGCTGATAGACTTCGATCTTTTGATTTTACAGTCCATCCATCATCCATAAAATCTACCTCATCATGCCCCAAATTAAACATTGGCTCTATGCAGATTATTTGATTCTCAAACAGTCTCACACCTTGTCCTTTTTGACCTTGATTTGGTATAAAAGGATCTTCATGTACACTATAACCTACTCCATGACCTCCTAGCTCATAGACATTTCCATACTTATATTTTTTAGCTACACGATTTACTGCAAAACCAATATCGCCAACCCTTACACCAGATTTTACTGTTTTTATCCCATCCCACAGAGCTTTTTTGGTGTTTTCTACTAGCATATTCACCTCATCAGGAACTTTCCCAACAATCACACTAATTGCTGCGTCAGAAAATAAACCTTTGTAGTTGCAACCAAGATCCAGTCCAACTACTGAATTGTTTGGTATTATTTTGTCCACTGACGAAAACCCATGGACAATTTCTTCGTTAATAGAAGTACACAATGCAAACTGAAACGGTCTGCTACTCAATCCGCTGTAGTTTAAAAAGCTAGGAACTGCATCGTATTTGAGAAAAAATGAACGTGCAAAATCATCCAATATTTTAGCTGACACACCTTGCTTGACTAATGATTTGAGGTGATGCAAGCAACTGGCAGTAATTCTACAACTAAATCTCAATTTTTCTAGGTCATCTTTTGATTTCAAAATTGCCATGCTCCATAATACAACATTATCTACCAGATCACGTCAATTATTTGTTTGCAAGAAAAGGACCAGTGAACTCAAGAACAGAGACTGATGTGGCTGGAAGAGAAAAAGGCGAAGTATATTGAGGTGTTATTGATTTGCTCACTATAGTGTTGCCTGCCAACGTTAGTTGTTTAAATCCAATGTTTGTATTATTTGTCATCTTGTTGATAGTCATATCCTTTCTGATAGTCGATTGATTAACCAACACGATTGATCGTTTGGTGTTGTCTTTTGAAACCACTGCTAGTGCAAAAATATCTGGATCGTTGGTTTGTGTGCTAATTATGTTTCCCTCTGGAAGATCACTAAGCATGCTCCACACTTGTCCTGCTGGACGAATTTGGTAAGTTGTCGGATTCATTTTCCCGAAATTAATGTCAACATCTGTCCATGCTGCCACGTTTGAAGCTCCGTTTTGAAGTGCAGAAATAACAGTAAGAGCGTCAAATACAGCACCTTTTTGGTTTGCCATTCTTGGATCATTTGCTTCCCATGAAATATTAAATTCGTTGAGATGAATCGGAACGTTTATATTTTTTTCAATTAGGGCTGATTTCAATGATGAAGTTGACCAAAATGGATACATCGTTGCTCTATAAAAAATATCCGTGTCAGTGTCTGTTTTGCTCCCACTAATATAAATGTGATAGCTCAAAAAATCAAGTGTCTTTGGTGATTTCTCCTTTGCTACTTCTGTTAAAAATTCTTTCACTCCATCCATCCTCTCAGTTCTTGCCAGTGATGGCCCACCGATAACTAGGTTTGGTTGAATTTGCTTCATACCTTTGACAACTTGATTGTACAGCTTTCCCATCTCTGTCATTTGTCGAGGTAGTCCATTGTCCTCTAGATTTACTGAGTAATTAAAATCACGCTCGTTAAGAATCTCAAAAGTTTTAATGTTGAGTTGTTCTTCTTGGTTGATAATCTTGACCAAGTCTTGGGAAAATTTAGTAAAGTTCTCATATTCAGTTTGATCCAAAATAGTCGAAACCACTGTACCAGAAGAATTTACAAATGACTTGCGTTTCATCCAAGCTGGTGCGTCGGTTAGGGTGATGCTGAATTCAGAAGTAATACCCTGTGCCCTCCAATTCCTAACCATGTCTGCAAATTGACGGATTTTTGCTCTATCCCAAGATTTTGTAGAGTTATTTGCCCAAGCTCTCCAGTTGGTTGGTGCATCCCCTTGGATAGAGTCATGAAAACGAATAGTGCCTGGATTTAATCGTTTAATGCTTTGTATATATTTAGGATCATTTCCCCAGTAAATAGTCATTGCACCTTGACCATTTTGACTAAAGGTTTGTTTGGTAATTGGATATTTTACACTTGTCCAATCAGCGTATAAATTTGGAACATATCCAGCCGAAGCATATTGATAGTTGAATAAACTTAGCATCACTGAAAATAGTGTCAGACCTATTATGGAGAGGATAGTAATTTTTTTATGAGAGAATTGCATAATATGATTGTATGTTTAGTTAGGCTACCACAAATTTTTTGCTCTGTACAATTTTATCCTATATAAACAAAAGAAAACTCCTGTATGGAGTTATTAATTGGATGTTTTGTGGATTATTGTAAATTGAAACTAAATATCTGACCCGATTATTTTAGATCTTCATCTACTGTTGTTTGTTCCGCTACCACATCAACTGCTTCGTCTCTGCTGTTTTTAAATGAATCCCGAATTTTTGCCATCACGTCTTTGCTTTTTTCAGCGGTTCCATCTGCTACTTCTGATACTTTATTTCTTAGACCTTCTGTTGCGTCTTGTATTTTTGACCCAGCTTTTTTGACCTCTTTTTCAGTACTTGACCTCATTTCTTTGCCAGACTTTGGAGTTAAGAATATAGCAGCAGTACTCGATATGACGGCACTAAACAAAGAAAAGAACAAAATTTTACCTTGTTGCCTCCTGCGTTGTTGCGTCTGAATTTTTTTGAAGTATGAGAACATAATTAGTGAATTACACCACACAATATATCGGTCTAATTGACAAATGTCAACGAAAAGTTTCGGTTAAGGGCGGTTGGTATCTATTGTATACAAAAAATTATTGTTAAAATTATGTCACAAAATCTTGCTGAGTTCTGTGGTTTACTTCGATATCTTATTTTAATCTCCACCACTGCGGCGGGCACTGGTCATCCTACGTCTTCGCTTTCAGCTGTTGAACTATTGGCGACTCTGATGTTTGATGGCTATTTCAGATCTGACTTATCCAGTCCAAGTTATGCGAACAATGATAGGTTAATCTTTTCTAAGGGTCATGCTTGTCCACTTTTGTACTCTGTTTATACTGTGCTGGGTGTGGTTTCGGTTGATGAACTGAATACGCTCAGACAATTTGAATCTGTGTTGGAGGGTCACCCCACAATGCGATGGCAATTTACTGAAGCAGCAACTGGTTCTCTCGGACAAGGTTTAGGGGTGGGTGCTGGTATGGCTATCAATGCCAAATACACTGGATTAGATTACAATACTTGGGTTATTTTAGGAGACTCTGAAATGGCTGAGGGTTCGGTGTGGGAGGCTATGGCGTCAGCGTCATATAGGAAATTAGATAATCTCATTGCGATAGTGGACGTCAATAGGCTAGGGCAGAGAGGTGAGACCATGCTTGGACATAATACAGAAATGTATCGACAACGATGTGAGTCTTTTGGGTGGGAATCTTTTGTCATAGATGGGCACGATTTAGATATGATTAAGCAGTCCTTTGAAACTATTACCAGCGACAAATCAAAAAACAATGGCAAACCAAAGATAATTATAGCCACAACCTTCAAGGGTAAAGGAGTTTCATTTTTGGAGAATGTAGAGGGCTGGCACGGAAAAGCTCTTAATTTAGAACAGTTTCATGATGCTGAGCGAGAACTTGGGGAAATACGTACTGATTTGATTGGGAGTGTTTCTTTGCCCCATCCAACCAATATCGTGTCGCAAACCAAGAAGACTAACAAGCAATCTAGTCTAGTGCAGTACAAACTCCACACAAACACCTCCACTCGCAAATCATATGGTGAAAATCTCGTACAGCTGGTCGGATCTGACCCATCAATTATGGTGCTTGATGCTGAGATGAATAATTCTACATTTTCAGAATTTGTAGCTCAAAAATACCCTGATCAGTTTGTAGAGTGTTTTATAGCCGAACAAAATATGATTAGCATTGCTACTGGTTTGTCATGCCGAGGTAAAAAGCCCTTTCTCAGTACATTTGCAGCATTTTTGACTCGTGGTTTTGATCAGATCAGGATGGCACAATATTCTCACTCAAATCTCAAAATTATGGGATCACACTGCGGAGTGTCAATTGGTCCAGATGGAAGTAGTCAGATGGCAGTTGAAGATATTTCTATGATGCGGTCTATTCACGATTCTATAGTTTTGTATCCGTCTGATGGAGTATCTACAGGAAAACTTTTGAGTCTTACCAATGACTTTATGGGGATTAGTTATTTGAGGTGTACTCGAGCTGATCTACCAGTGATCTATGATAATGAAGAAACATTTGTAATTGGCGGTAGTAAAACCATACAAACTAGTAAAAAAGATGTAATCACAGTTTTTGCTGCTGGAATAACCTTACACGAAACTCTGAAAGCGTATCAAGCTCTACAATCGCAGGGTATATATATAAGAGTAGTTGATCTATACTCAATCAAACCATTGGACATTGAGGTTATTCAAAGGGCAGATAGTGAGACGAATCATTTGATAGTGGTTGAAGATCATTACAGAGAGGGTGGTATATACGAAGCTGTTTGTGGAAGTGGAGCAGTATCCAAAGCAATCTACTCGTTAGCGGTAACTAAAATGAGTAGAAGTGGTACACCAGCAGAGCTCATGAGATATATGGGTATAGACGCAGAAGCAATTGTAACACTAGTTAAAGAGGTTTTGAAACACTAAGACCATCATCGTTTGAAATAGGCTTATAGCATGACCATTGACGGTGTGATAACTACATTGTCTATCTTGCAGCCTAAACTTACTATGTGTTTAACTGTTGGGTGGTTGTCTTCGTTGTGCTGATTTAACGCATTCATCATAATCGGATCAAACTCATCGCCGATATTTGGCTGTATTACCTCATAACCTTGTGTAGCTAAATCACTTTTTATTTTGGTAAAGCTGGTGCTAAGAGTAGATATAAACGCAAGTACTTTTTCATCTTGAGTATCTGGAGCAAAGCTAAAGGCTAAATTAAGTGTGTTTAAGAAATCTAACACCGGCCCAAGCGTTATTTTTTTTATAGTTTTGCGAGTCTGTTGGAGATCTAGTGAGTGTTGATTGGCTTGATTTTTTAGATCTGCTGCATAACGTTTTGCTGTATTCTCCCACTCTTTTACAGATTCTTCTAGTTGTATTATCGTGTCATTAGTTGGTGTTTCAAACACATCACCTGCTTTCATGTTCTCAGGGGTTTTTTCAGCAGTTGCGTGTATTTTGTCGATCACGCTTTGAATTTCTTCTGTATTAAACTCTTCACTGGTTTCAGGTCTATGCTGTGACATATTAGTTGGGTTATATTAAGTTAGGTTAATTAAAAAATTCAATAATAAAAAAAGCCTCTGTTATATGAGACCTATTTCAATAGTGAATAACTGATTAATAAAATGAAAGATTTGATATGGTCTCAGGTTTTGTTTTTTAACTTTGTGATTTCTAAATAAAAATATAATTTTTAGTGGAGCGGGATAAGGGAATCGAACCCTTCTCATCAGCTTGGAAAGCTGAGGTAATAACCACTATACAAATCCCGCATGGTCCGCAGTCTTGGATTTGAACCAAGGTAGGGAAAATCCCGACAGATTTACAGTCTGCTGCCATTGACCGCTCGGCCAACTGCGGATACACTAACCAATTCAATACATAGACCTATTTTTGTCAATATTCTGTCTTTCGTTCAGAGATTTTTTTTAGAAAAGTGCTAAGCCTAATCAAACTTACTTGACATTCTCAAAAAACTCACACTTACCTAAAATATAACATTTTGATAATACTATGTCGCGTCGAAAACGAGTTCTTAAGAGACCAAAAATCCATCCAGACACTACATTTACTAGTGTTTTAGTTTCCCGTTTGATTAATAGAATCATGTATGATGGCAAAAAGACCATCGCTAGTAAAATCGTAAATCAGGCACTAATTGATGCTAGTGAAGAGCTTCAAGTCGCGCCTCTCGAAGTTCTTGAAACTGCACTCGAAAATGTGAGACCACAAATAGAGGTAAAGAGTATGCGTGTTGGAGGAGCAAGTTACCAAGTACCTATTGAGCCATATCCCGCAAGAGCTGTACGATTGGGGTTGACATGGATTACTGACTCAGCACGAAAAATAAAAGGTAAACCAATGTCACAGCGACTAAAATCTGTGTTAATTGACTCGTTCAAGTCAGAAGGTCCTGCCGTTGCTAAGCGAAACTCAGTTCATCAAACAGCAGCTGGAAACAAAGCATTTGCACATTTTGCAAATAGAGCAAGAAAGAAAAACTAGTGTACTATATAATATAGATTCGCTCCAACTACCTTCTTAACGAAGGTTTTTTATTTAGTGTAAAGATTCAGTATTAAAGGTTTTGTATAAAATCAACAAACCACTAATTTGACAAAAATCCTTTCCTCTACCTACATCTAGTTACTACAAATGGTGGTCGTAGCTCAGTTGGTAGAGTTCTGGTTTGTGGTACCAGTTGTCGCGGGTTCGAGCCCCGTCGTCCACCCCAGATGATTTACACTGAGATCATTGTAGAAAACACAAAATAATTATCGGGCCCTTAGTTTAGTGGTAAAATACCTCACTTGCACTGAGGATTGGAGAGTTCGATTCTCTCAGGGTCCACCAAAAGTAGATAACATAACACTCACCATAACAGGTGATTTTTTTGTGCTTTGACGAAATTGTATTTGACATTCTATCTGGGTCATAATGCCACGTTTTATTAAATATTTTGCTTGCTTAATTTTATGTATAGCCTATCTGTCTATCGGACTATATAATGTTGGTCATGTTGGTCTAACTAATGACGAGATTGCACATATTGGAGCAATACAGAGCTATACCCAAGGAGATGGACTGAATCCAGAGCACCCTATCTTTATCAAGACAATTGCCGCGACGGTAGTGAAATTAAGGTTTCCACTACTAACGGGACAGAGTACAGATCAGTGGGGTCGAGGTGGTGAGATTCTCTTTAACGGGCAATACTCTCCTGTTGATATTATTGCTACTATTCGGACTGTTTTTTTGCTTACCAATATGGTTTTTCTGGTATGGATATATGTTTATGTGGTTTTCTTTAGAGAAATAAGCTGGAAAATGGGTTTGATAGCTGGAATCATATTTGTCTTTTCACCAAGCCTTATCAGTCACAATTATTTGGTTACTTTTGATGTGAGCGGTGCTATTTGGCTTTTGATGGCTACACTGAGCGTATATTTCTTTTTTAAAAATCTACACAAAGAGTACATAACCACTTTCAGATTTAAAGGTCAGTTTTTATTGGTTGGATTGTTAGTTTGTGCTGCTTGGAATACTAAATTTAGTAATATTGTGAGTGTTGTTCCCCTCCTTGTTTTGACTACGACCAGTACAATATATTTTTTCACCAAGCGGGACTTCACCAAGCTTAAATGGGTTATCCAGTTTAAAGCCTATATTGTTAGTTTGATGATTTTTAGTATTTATTTTCTGTACCGTTATAGTTTTGGATCTGTGGGAATATCTAGTGATGAACAAAATATTGCTATCATAAAGCCACTAGTTGGTGTCATTCCAAAGGAATTTATTCACTATATTCATGGTTTAAACTATATTCTCCATCGAACCAGTGATGGGCATTTGAATTTTTTTGGCGAACAATTCACCGCAACTCGATTTCCATGGTTTATTGCTCGGGTATTTTGGTTCAAAGAAAACCCAGTGTTATCTGTATTGGTCGGTTCTGGGACTATATATGGACTGTATAAACTGATTAAAAACAAAACCTATAAAAGCTATATTTCGAATTTCCAGCGATACCATTTGTCATGGTTTGTGTTGTCCGTACCACTATTATACACAGTTGTCAGTTTCAATAGTGAGCTTACGATAGGATTTAGGCATTTTTATGCAGTTCTTGTGTTTGTTTATGTTGGTGCCATTTTATTTGTCGGACATTTGTTTGATCACAAAAAATACATAGCTCAAATGGTGCTTGCTGTGTACGTAGTATTTGGTTTACTCAGCATCTCTCAGAATATTTCATACGTAAATGTTTTGTGGATGCAACCAAAATACTCCTTAGCCAACGACTCGACACTTTATTGGTCACAGGAGCAAAGCGGTGCACTGCAGTTTTTACTAGAGAAAGGTGTCACGAAATATGAAAATGATGATCAAGTGACATTTGCCGTGTGGACATCTCAGTTTTTTACACCTTTAAAAGTCAATGAGGAGCTAGCACTACTAACAAACACACAACCTAATCAATGGAAAACCTATACACGAAACTTTGATCCAACCAAACAAAAGATTTCAGAAATGAGGGAAAAATACACAGTGATCGACATTCATTTTATACAAAAGATTGTGGGATTAAAAAAAGAAAATGAAATAGCCGAGGAGAACTGGAAATATATTCAAAATAACAAACCAATATACACTAAAAACGATGTGATTTGGATCTATGAAAAACAAACTAGTTTTTGAGACCGATACCTCTATCCAGTAGATATAGATTTAGTCCTAATAATGCTCCTGTGAAACCAACCAAGACAACGAGACTCACAACTACATTGATATCTGAAAATCCGTAAAATCCATACCGAAAACCATCTACCATATATATGATGGGGTTTAGTTTACTAATATTTTGCCAAACAGGTGGTAGTTCTTTGATCGAGTAAAATACACCACCTAAATATGTGAGAGGGGTGAGTACAAACGTAGGAAATATCGACACGTCATCAAACTTTTTAGCAAAAATGCCATTGGTGAGCCCTCCTAGAGCAAACACTATAGCAGTCAATGTGATAAACACCAGTAATATTCCTAGATTATAGACTTCAATCTTTGGGTTAAAAAAAAGAGAGACGAGAAGCACACTGCCGCCAACTATTATACCTCGTAGTGCACCACCAATTACATAACCACTGATAATTGTCATGTTTGAAACCGGTGACACCATGAGCTCTTCGATGTTTCGCTGGAATTTTGAGCCAAAAAACGAGCTTACTACATTGCTAAAACTGTTTGTGATGACTGCGAGCATAACCAAACCCGGAACGAGAAAAGCAATATAACTAACTCCATTTATAGCCGCTACTTGTTTACCAACAAAATTACCAAAAATCAAGAAATAGAGTGACGTAGTTATCACTGAAGGTAAAATTGTCTGAGACCAAATTCTAAGAAAACGAGTAATTTCTTTGTTTACGATTGTCTGAAAGGCTACTAATTGTGAAGATTCCATATATATTTAAGTTGCGTTTGCTGTTTAATTTTGTCAAAGTTTGACATGGTATCTGGAATTGGGTATGAAATTAGTTATGAGTACGATTATCACAGGAATCAAAGCAAATAGTGATCTGCATTTAGGAAATTATTTTGGGGCAATTATGCCGTTTGTATCAATGACCAAAAGAGTGACACAGACTGATGATTTGTATATCTTTGTTCCTGATTTACACTCCTTTACTATACCCATAGACCATTTTGCATTTTACCAAAAGATTCAAAACAATATCAGACTATATTTAGCGTGTGGAGTGGAAGCTCAAAAGTCGAATGTTCATATCTTTCGCCAAAGTCATGTATCTGCTCATAGTGAGCTTGCTTGGATCTTATCATGTTTTAGTAGTGTAGGGGAGATATCTGGGCAAATTCAATTCAAGGAAAAAGCTAAAGCCCAAGAGAGTGCAAGTGTGGGACTTTTTACATATCCTTTATTGATGGCGGCTGATATTCTACTTTATGGAGCTGAATATGTTCCGTTGGGAGCTGATCAACAACAACACCTAGAACTCTGCCGGGATGTGGCTACACGTATGAACCATAGATTTGGACAAGACCTTTTTGTTTTGCCTAAAAAGTGGTCAGATCAGCTAAACTATTTCGGTACCGAACAGCCAGTAAAGATACGAAGTTTATCAACTCCAGACAAAAAGATGAGTAAATCCGAAAATGATCCCAAAGGAACCATAACATTGTTTGACACACCAAAAGACGCTATAAAAAAGATTATGTCAGCGAATACGGATAGTTTTGAGAATATACGATGGGACTGGGAGAATCAGCCAGGTATTACCAATTTACTTCAATTAGATATGTTGTTTTCAGGAAAAACTATTGAGCAAACAAAAAAAACATGGGAAGGGCAGACACAATATGGAGCGTTAAAAAAATCTGTGGCCAGTGGTGCCGAGTTGTTTTTAATTGATATTCAAGAAAAACTCGAGAACATTAGCCAAACGCAAATCGATCAAATTTTAGATAAAGGTGAGCTCAGTGCTAATATTAAATCAAAACAAACACTCAATCACATTCATTTAGTATTAGGATTAAAATAGTGTTGGGATTGAAAAAGTAAGTTATTGACTAATATATAATTGCGTGTGACACTCAAATGGTATGTCATCAAACAAAAAGACAAAAGTACTGTGTATATTTGACGGATTTGGTTTAGCTGTAGACTCAGAAAACAATTGCATTTCGAGAGCAAAAATGCCTCATTTTAGAAAACTTCTTTCAGAGTATCAGTGGAGTGTATTCAATGCTGACGGTGACAGTGTAGGGCAAGAGGCTGGACTAGTTGGAAATAGCGAAGTTGGTCATATGAATATTGGTGGTCTAAAACTTGTTCCGCAGCTGAGTTATCAAATTACTAAAAGTAGCGAAAATAACTTTGATTTAGATAAGCAAGTATCTCCTGATCAGCTGTTTGATCCCAAATATTTTTTAAAAAACACATTCTCAAAGCCAGAAAAAAATAAAACAATTCATCTGATCGGTCTCTTTTCGACTGGCACCATTCACTCAGATCTCAGACATTGGGCAGCGGCAATAGTATCTGCTGGTCAATCTGGGGCTGAAAATATCGTATTACACATCATTTCAGATGGACGAGACAGCGACAAAAAATCATTGGTAGCTACTTGGGATGGATTTATGAAAACATACTCAGAAAAAATTAAACCATTTGAAGATAAAATACTAGTAGGATCTATAGGTGGTAGATTTTACTCAATGGATAGAGATAAAAACCTAGATAGGGTAACAAAAGGAATTTCATCAATGTTTTACAATAGTGTCTCAGATGTTTTTGAGAATATATCTATTTATGATGTAGAAAGTAAAAGTTATAGCAGTGAGGTGTTTGATGAAAATATACAACCTGTTTCCATAACTCAGAATTTGATTGTGCCAAACGATACTGTTTGGTTTTTGAATTTTCGAACAGACAGAATGAAACAAATGATTAGCATGATTTGCGATCGTAATACAGAATATGGGTTGAATCTAACGATGATCAGTATGAATGACTACTGTGTGGGGCATGAAATTTATTTAAATGAAAAACTCGAAACAACTCGATCAAAAGATGCTGTGGGGTACTTCCCAATTTTTAAAAATCAGCCTGTACAAAACACTTTGGCTCAGACTATTTCAAAGGAGGGGAAAACGCAACTGCATATTGCAGAAACAGAAAAATTTAACCACGTAACATATTTCTTTAATGGTGGTCAGGATAAAAAATGGACTGGTGAAGACTGGGTAGTAATCCCCTCAAACAAAGTCCAAAGCCACGCCGAAAAACCAGAGATGAAAGCAAAAGAGGTGACAGACTATATCTTGGAACACGGACTCGGGAAATATGATTATATTATAGTCAACTATGCTAATCCTGACATGGTGGGACACACAGGCGATATTGGAGCTGGCGTGACATCTATGGAGTTTTTAGATACCCAGTTAGGTAGGCTTTTGGAAGTAATCAATGGTGAAGAATATTCGATGATACTCATTGCAGATCATGGAAATATGGAAATGGTTGGCGGATACACAAAAGATAGTTATGAGCTCACTGACACCGAGCACAACGCAAATCCTGTGCCATGTATTGTTATCGATTCGAACTACAAAACACTAAACTTAGATCGTGATTACTCAGTAGAGTGGCTAACCCATAAGGAGATCGAGGAAAAAAAGAATACTCAACAAGCACTTTGGACAGCAGGAAAACTAATTTTAGAGCTGTAATTCACCTAAATCTAAATACATTTGTACGTCGTCGACATATTCACCTCTAAATAAAAATCCTTTGGGTATTCTGCCACATTCTTTGAATCCGAGTTTGTGGTAGAGTTTTAGACCAGCTGTATTTGTCCCTATGAAGTTAAGTTGAATTTGCTGTATGTGCTTCAGTTTCTTTTCCGCTTCCTTGATAACTATTTTACTAGCTAAAAACCCTAATCCGAAACCTCTGAAATCTTTTTGAATCGCAATTCCAAAATTTGCTACATGAGATGTAAGCCTTAAATTTTTATTTGAGTTAATGATGCTCACATTACCTATTAACTCATCATTATGCATTGCCAATAGATAGACCGCATTACCTTTTTCCATATCTACAAATATATCTGCTAGCCAGTTCATTTCCTGTTCCCGAGTTATGACCTCGCCTGAATATGAGATAATTTTTTCTTCCGATAATTGATTCATTAGTTTAGTCAGTCCTGTTAGATCAGACCACTTCGGATAACGAATGATTATTTGTTTATCATTTTTTAATTGGATTTGAGAGACTATTTCTCCAGGGTTAAAATTATTTGTCATAGCTAGACTGTGCTGATTTTTCTGGAAAATTGAAATGAGATTATTGAGCATTTGGTCAAAACTGTAATATCTTTCCAAAAAACCTTTCCAAAAAAATATGGAGGGTTTATCCCCCCACTAAAATTAATATAAGAACTATTTTCCTCTGCTTGCAACGATTTTTTCTTGGATACTTCTTGGTACTTCTGCGTACTGTCCAAACTCCATGCTGGCTGTGCCCTGACCCTTGGTTTTACCTCGTAGATCAGAGATATAACCAAATAGGTTCTCTAGAGGTACATCAGCTCGAACTACGGTCGCTTTTCCACGCTTTTCACTACCGAGAACCTGACCACGTCTACTATTTAGATCACCGATTACATCTCCCATATACTCATCTGGAACCACTACCTCCATTTTCATAATTGGCTCTAGGAGTACAGGGTTTGCAGACAAGACACCTTCTTTCATGGCTATTGCACCAGCGAGTTTAAATGCCATTTCAGATGAATCCACATCGTGATAACTACCGTCATAAACCTCTACTTTTATGTCGATTATTGGATAGCCAGCTAAAGCACCATTTTGACACACCTCTTCACAACCCTTTTGGATTGCAGGAATAAACTCTCGAGGAATAACTCCACCGACAACTTTATTGTCGAAGCTAAAACCTGACCCTGTTTCCATTGGTGTGAGCCTGAGCCAGCAATCTCCAAACTGACCTCGACCTCCAGATTGACGGACATATTTTCCTTGGATTTCTACTGATTTTCTAATAGCTTCTTTGTAGGCTACCTGCGGCGCACCGACATTTGTGTCTACTTTGTACTCACGTCTCATTCTGTCTACAATGATATCGAGATGGAGCTCACCCATACCCGAAATGATCGTCTGACCAGTTTCTTCGTTTGATGCTACACGTAGGGATGGGTCTTCTTGGGTTAATTTGCCGAGAGCTAGACCTAGTCTCTCCTGATCTGCTTTGGTCTTTGGCTCTATCGCCATTGAGATAACTGGATCGGCAAAGGTGATTGATTCTAGGAGGAGTTGATTTTGTTTTGTACACAGTGTATCACCAGTTCGTACATCTTTTAGACCTACAAAAGCAGCGATTTCACCTGCATAAACAGCATCTACATCCTCTCGATTGTTTGAGTGCATCAATACGATTCTCCCAGCACGTTCAGTTTTACCAGTTCTGGCGTTGTAGAGTTCGTCGCCCTTGTTTACCACTCCAGAATATACTCTAAAGAATGTTAGTGTACCAAATTGATCCGAGGCAATCTTAAAGGCAAGTGCGGCAAATTTACCAGCGTCGTTTGGGGTGATAATAACTTTTTTGGATTCATCTTGGACTTCACAAGCTTCGATTTCTGCTACATCAACTGGGGATGGCAGGTATTCGCAGACTGCATCTAAAATAGCTTGGACACCTTTGTTTTTGAGAGCTGATCCGCAGAAAACTGGATGAATTTCACTCTTTGTGGTGGCTTTTCTGATTGCACTTTTGAGTTCTGGGATAGTGATTTCAATACCCTCCAAAAACTTATCCATCAGCTCATCACTAGTTTCGGCGATTCTCTCTACTAATTTTTGTCTGTATTCGGTAGCTTTTTCTAGCATGTCTGCAGGAATCTCCTCGATACGAACCTCTTTTCCATTTTGATCATCAATGAAAATATGAGCTTTCATACTCAGCAAATCAATAGTACCAGAAAAATTCTCTTCAGCACCAATCGGTAGCTGCATAACCACAGCGTGATCAGTCAAACGATCTTTGATACTTTGTACGTCAAAATAAAAATCTGCACCGGTTCGATCTAGCTTGTTGATAAAACACATTCTTGGTACACTGTATTTCTCAGCTTGTCTCCAGACTGTTTCTGTTTGGCTTTCTACACCAGCTACACCATCAAATACTGCAATAGCACCATCTAATACCCGCAGAGATCGTTCTACCTCCACTGTAAAATCTACGTGCCCTGGTGTATCGATGATATTAAATCGAGTTTGTAGATCTTTGTCATCTGGATATACCCACGCTGGTGCATCCCAAAAACAGGTTGTGGCAGCTGATGTGATGGTGATACCACGCTCCCGTTCCTGTGCCATCCAATCCATAGTTGCTTCACCTTCATGAACTTCACCGATTTTGTGAGTACGACCAGTATAGAGCAGTACACGCTCAGTAAAGGTAGTTTTTCCTGCATCAATGTGAGCAATAATACCAAAATTTCTGACTTTGTGAATGGGATTGGATCGCGGCATAAAAAATATAAATACAATAAAAATATGTTGTTTAACCAAGTAATCTAAGTATAAAAGCCTTTTGTCAAGACAATGTAAGCTCAGATCAAAGATGAAAACCAGTCTCAAAAATAACCTAAAAAATTGCGCACAAAAAAGGGAGGGATTGACCCTCCGCACCTAATTCGTAATAAAATCGAAATGTTTATTGATTTGCATCATTTGGGTTGACACGCCTTCGTGAATCAACTTGTTTTCCCTGCCTTGGGTTGTTTTGATTGTTCTGCTGATTGTTCTGTTGGTTGCTTTGATGATTATTTTGCTGGTTGTTTTGGTTGTTTGGCTGCATTTTATTCATGATTTGATTGTTGTTTGTACTGCGACTGACGAGTGGGAGTTCGGCTAGTTTTGGTTTGACTCTACCGTCATCATGGACGAGACCATTTGATTTTTGAAGCTCAAAGATTTCTTTTCTCATAAAATCTAGGCGAGTTAGAATACCCTCTTGTTTATATGTGTCACTACTAAATGCTGAAAATTGACTAGCAAGCTCGGCGATTCGAGTGCGAGAATCATTTCTAAAATTCCTGACATCTCGAGAATTGTACTCCAAATCCTCTTTGAGTTTATCAACCTGATCTCTGACTTCATCGATTTGCTCTGGTAGGCTAGATTGTGAGCGTGAACCATCGATCTGGGATCTAATTTCTGTGATTTCCTTGGCTTGACCAACTATTCGTGAGTTCATTTCAAACATTTTTGACATGATGGAGTCATAATACGTGGAAATTGATTCAAAATTGATAACCACTTCCATGACTTTGTTCAAAAACTCACTTTGGTTCTGCTCGTATCTATCAAAAGCGTTTGCATACTCATCTTTCATCTTTGAATACTGCTTGTAAATGGCTTGGAGTTTTTCTTGGGTGACAGATTTTCGTGCATCTAGTGTGCCAGAGAAATTTTCGTACTGAGCCTCATCCATCTTTTTAGTCTGACCACTTGTTTGATTATTTGATTGATTGCTTTTCTGCTGATTCTGATTTGAGTTTTTTTGAGATTGGTTCTGGTTTTGCCCCTGTCCTTGGTTTGGATTCTGATTTTGCTTATTTGAGTTTTGCTGATTTTGTTTTGGCTTTCTCTCTTCATTTTGGACTGGTGGTTTTGATGTAGGTTTTGGTGATTGAATTTGAACTGCTACTGGTTGGTCAAAGTCATCTGCTCCAAAACTAAACGAGTCGTCAGCTTGGACTTCTTCGTCTTTGCTTTCATCTAACAAACTGCTGGATGTAAATGGTGCATTTCCCATTTTTTGTAGTTCGTCGTGCTGTTCTGCTTCTTCTGCAACTACCTCATCTTCTTCTACAAAATATGGATCATTTGCAACTTCTACCACAGCTGGTGATGGTTCGACCGCAGGTACCACTGTTTGTGGCTGCTGTACCTCGACACTATTGACTGCTACTGGCTGTGCAAAAGCTGATGCATCAAAAGTAGGCTCTGTGTGAGCTGGCTGTAAAACTGGTGCCGACTCTACTGGAGCTGCGAATGGGTTAGTAAAACTACTATCAGTATTATTTGGAACTGGTACTGGAGCGATTGGGATTGCAGGTGCGGTTGGCTGTGTCATAGCTGGTGACACGGATGGAGCTGGTTGTGCACTGATTCCACCGAGTGATTGTTCGACTGGTTGAGGCTCGGTAAATGCCTGTGGTACTGCAGTTTTTTGAGCGTCTTGCCACATTTGATGTAATATACTAACGAGCTCTGACTCCTGTTCTGGGGTAGCGGTCTTGTGCCACTCTCTCCATTCAGTCTTTTCGGAGTCAGACAAAAAATATGCTGCTGTGATAGCCTCAACTGCATTTAATGGAAAGCCGTCTGGGTATGTGTTTGGTTGCATATTTATTTTTAGTTATTTTTATGAAAATATTTTAGATTTGTTTTTGCATTAAAATCGAATTGTTTGGATTATAGCACAGTAAAAAAACTTATGCAAATAAAATATGGATTTTTCCCAGAATTGAGTTTAGTTTTTTTGACTAGACACTGTTTTTGGCATATATTCACGTGAATCAAGAACACCAAACCACAATTCAAAGACTAACTCTAGCACCAATCAAAACAAATACTTCAATTAAAGCTCAAGTTTGCACTCAAACCAAAACGACAAAACATATAATCTAAACTCAGCCAAATGGCACTAATACACAACAAAAGATATGAAATCAAAAATGGGGAAAAGCGTTCTAGTGGTAATTCTAGGTCTAGTACTGGTTTCGGATCTGCACGAGGTGCCAACGAAATGAGCGAAGAGGACAAAGACGAACTACTAAACGATCCCTTGAACGATCCAAGAAAAGCAGTTTTTCAAGTAAACACATTAAACGGTGGGGTCAAACTGCCTTCACTCAAAAGTAAAAAAGGAAAAAAACAACTGAAAGAGGAGGATCCCACAATACAGCGAAAACGAGCGATATATAAAGCAGACTCAACTTTAATCTTAGACAAAAGAGAAGGGGAACTTCGAGCTGAAAAAGACTTTTACCAAAAACTGGCTGATGGCACTGGAAACCCTCTCAGCGAGGAGGACACCCTGAAAACCGCAGGTAGAGTAGCCCAAATCGATAAAAAATTATCTAAAATCACACAAGCTGAGGCTGTACTAGATGAGTCTAAGGTGGAGCGTGACAACAGATCCAGAGACACCGCATTGATAAACATGAGGTCTAGGCTGGTCGGAGTAGTAAATGCCCTAGAAATAGCAAAGAAAGAACTAGAAAATGAGATTGGTAAACAGATTAGAACTATTAGGGAGTTAAAATCTCAACTCAGCGAAGAGACAAATATAAAAGCCAAAAACAGGATTCAAGCTAGAATTAACGCTGCGATCAATAGAAAGGCAGACATGGAGGAGGTGTACAGGCAGATTTGCGTAGCTGCTAACCTAAAAAACCAAGCCCTCATCGATGGGTCTACTCTGGAGGCAACAATCGCCCAAGCAAAAGCCCGAGCACTAGAAATCAATCGAGAGATAGCCAGTACATTTGATACCAGTTTAGAGGGTGATAGAAACAAACTCGAGGCGCTCATCGATAGCTCAGTCAAAACATTAGCCGATCTCTACACAAAAGCTCTACTGATACCGATCCCCCAGAATCTACCCCAAGCATCCCTAGAAACCAGAAAGGGGCTGAACAGTGCAAACAAATTCGCAGATGCCATCAAGGACACAATCAAGCGAAACGTAGCCATCATCATAGCCCAGATGATGCTGGTGGTCATAACGGTAATATCTATCTTTGGTCTGATATACGCAATCTACTGTAAACCACTTCACCCCTTTGATTATGCTCTGGATGCAGCCCAGTTTGCCGCAAATCCAGTAGGCGGGGTCATAGAAACGATTAGAAAAGGAGGGTACGAGTCGCCACTGAGAAAACTCATGCAAAGCATAAAAGGCTGCAACGCAGGTCTATGCTCAACGAGCGGTGCAACGGCTACAGGAGATGGAAGCAAAGACACTGGCTCTGGCTCTGGTAGTAAGTGCCTTGCAGCAGGTAGAAGCGGGGAGGCAGCTAATCCTGAAATGCGAGCGCTGGCTAGGGCGTATAGTGAATTAGAGTCAGGGGGTAACTATACAATTGTAAATGAAGAGGATTGTTATGGGCGTTATCAATGGTGTTATTTCTCTAGGAACAATGAAGGAAATGCAGGGGCTTGGGGTTCGAGTGGTTTTACTAAATCGCCAAGAGAAGCAACATATGAGGAGCAAGATATTGCTTTTATTAAAGCATACAAGAGCCTATATCCTGCCTACTCAAACGGTGGAGATATATCTAAAGAACTTGCTGCTGCTGGCACTGATACTGCAAAGCTCGTGCCAATATTAAACAATATGTGTAGCCAATGGTCAGTTGGCTGTGGTGCTGGTACTAAATACGAAGCTCAAGGAAATCAGAAAAGCCTTATTTCTAAATACGCAGCTGCTCTGGTCGAGGAAAAATCTGGAAAATGTGGTTCATCAACTGGAGCTCCAGATTTACAAAATGATAAAGTAAAAAATGCCTCGGTAGAAAATAAAAATCTATCAAACTACTCTTATTTGGAGAGCTTGTGGGGTGGTGTAGCTGTAGATGCATTTTCAACTAGAGGCCCAGTGATAGATGAGAAGAAGAACCACATCGTGAGCCAAGAATTAAAAACTGCAATTACCTCAGGTAAACTTCAAACTGCTTTGAGTGGTCAATCAGATTTTCTTAAAGATGTAGATAATGGCTTAGACCCAGCGGTTGTAAATTTTTTGCTCAATTATGCGGCACCAAATGGAGCAGTTTTGACAGCACTCTCGACAGAAACACATAGATATAGGGTTGGAGATGTACCTGAGGGTGCTATCAGTAGGCATAGTTATGGTGAGGCCGCTGATTTTAACTTACAATATGATACTCCAACAGCTACCAAGTTGGTAAAAATGGTAAAAGATGCTCAGGCAAATGGTTTTAGTATTTCTCAGTGGGGTGCTGATACTGGCAATAAAGCCGTAATGGATGCCGCTGGAATGCCGAATATACCATATACGCCAGATGGTGAGGGACATTTGCACTTGGTATTTGGAGCTGGTGGATCAGGTTCAAGCACTCCTTCATCAGGAAATTGTCCGGGTGATCAGTGCGGAGGTGCAGCTTCGAGTCAACCTGCAAATGTTGATAAAACATTTTTGACTGAGCCAGCTGATAAGTTTCTGTTGAAGTCGCCAAAAGTCGCCATGATTCACTACACAGCGACTGGGGATAAGCTTTCAGGGAAGGAGCAAGCTGAAGCATTCAAAAAACTTGCACAAACGAGTGATTCATCTGGCTATGTTCATTATTTGATAGATAAAGACGGCACCAACTATCAGATTGTAGATGAAAAGTATTATACTGCTGGGGTAGGTGGAAAGTGGAGTGGTTTATTTGAAACAGGTGAAAGTAACAAACGAATTTCAGATCCTCAAAAAGAAAAGGAGAATGGTGTCAACTATCATGCTGTTCAATATGAGGTACACTATACTCCACAGGATAGTCTTAATCCGTCAGAAACTATATCTGATGCCCAGCTTAAAAGTCTCGCATCGCTGATAACATCTTCAGGTTTTACAGCTGATCAAGTGTATACTCACTGGGGTGTTTTGCCAGAGGGTAGGCATGATGCCGATGATTGGATCAGGATAGATGGGACAGTCACAAAGTCTCTCATAAATTTTGTAAAATATGCTGGTTGGGCTTCGGACGATGCAGGGGCAGAAAAAATTGGAAAAAAGATTCTATACAATAACACTACTAATGCTCTAAAAGTTTATGCTGATCCTCAAATAATCAATGAAAGATTTACCTCACCAAAGTCTATGCTTGAGGCATCTAAAGAAAAACTAGGTAGTGGTAAAACAGCTACTACTGAAGAAGGTGTCTCGAAATCAAGTCAATTTGCTCTCAACTCATTGTGGAATAGTATTAAAGTGGATGCACAATCTTCTGGTGTAAATGTCTCTGGGAAAGAACTTTTGAAAAAGATGGCGGATATAGTCGAGCGTCATGAGGGTTATGGCGCTGATCCAAACAATATTCCAACCAGCTTTAAGAATCCAGGCGATCTTCAGTATGATGGTATAATCGCCAAAAAATTCCCAACCGCCACTAAAGATGCAAAAACTGGTTTCGCAAAATTTCAGAACTATGCAGATGGTCGAGCCGCTTTGGAGGATTATCTAGTAGATATTTTAGTAAACACACCAGGCCCGTATCAGGGATCTAAAACTTTTGGAGATGTAATGGGTCATTATGCGCCGCCTAGCGAAAATGATACTTCTAATTATATTAAGCAGTTTGCATCTCTTGGGATAACTGCAGATACGCCACTGAGTGAAATTAAAAGTAAATTAGGTGGTGTTACTTCGTCAGGTAGTGCTTCGTCACCGTCTCCTTCTGGAAGTGTGTGTTCTATTTTAGGAAGTACCTCACTTTTAGAAGTAGCAAAAAAATATGCTTCAGGAAAACCAGCTAGAGGAGTTTGCTTTAGTAAAGTTGCTGATTATATTGATGAGGTAGGGTTTGGAAAAATTGGAGGTAAAAGTCAACCTAATGTAGCTTCAACCATGAGTGCAGCTGGATTTTCTACAGGCGAAGCAAGAAATTTTGCAGAATTTTTAAATGCCAATGGAAATGCAGCAAAATATGGGATTAGAAACTTGTTGGATACAAATAAAAATATGAGTCCATATGATGCTCCTGCTGGTTCAATTGTGGTTGTTTCTGCAGGGTCACCTGGTACAAGCCACCCAACTGCGGGTGATATAACCGTACGAGGTACTACTTTTGCAGATGGAGTTCCCGCGTTTTATAATGATGGTGAGATGGGTTACAACGGTGCCGATAAGTGGAATGGAAGCACAGCTAAAAATGGTGTAGGTAAAGTATTGGGGATTTACGTTCCAATTTAAATTTTATGACTTTGAAAAAAATATATATAGTATTTGGAGTTTTGATTTTTTGTCTACTTATCTTGGTTGTTTCACTTTACATTCGTCTCACACAACAAAAAGAGAATTTATCAGAAAAAAAAGATTTAATTGTTAATCAAGTAATTCCTGATAGTGGTAAAGCAAAAAATCCAAATCTACAAACTGAAATAGCCCCTAACATAAATACAATACCACCAGAAACTAACGTGATAGATCAGACAGTGATTATTAAAAGTTTAATTAGTGATAATGTTTCAAAAGACATAAACGGCGTAAACACTAAGTTAAGGTACGGTTTTTTTTATAAAAATACTAAAAAATGGCTGAGTATCCAAACATTTAGCGATGGCGGAAGATATTTATTTATCTCAGATGAGAATTTTGAAGGTATTGAGAGAATACCCATACTAATGGATTATTTCATAGATGCTGAGAATTTGACAATACTATCTGATAGTAAAGTTACGTTTTTTGCTAAAAAAGGAAATGGACTACTCAAACCACAGAAATTTATTTTAGACATGAGTTTGTATTTAGATAAAAAAGTAAACTATCTGAGTTTAGACGACGATGCTAATGTGTCTCAGCGTAGACCAACAGCTGCAGAGGTTGAATCAGCTCCTTAGATAGTTCTGTCCTATTCCCTATGACTCCAAATAAACACCTTATTTCTTTGATCTTGACTATCACTATGGTGTGTTTGCTGGTGCTGAGTATTGGTTTTGGGATTGATTATCAACGCGCTCATAGCCAGCAGGATGTGGATGTGATCCCTGAGGGCTACGATCTCGACAGTAGTCTAAAAAATCTCAGGTTTGATCAGCTCCTCAACGGTCTCAATAATAGCGTCGATAACTGCTCGTTGTTTTCAGGTAGTTTGTTGGTCAAATTTTCGGATGGCAGTTGTCTATTTGAGTTTTATGATCTTAGTGGATCTGACAAGAATTTCTTGGAGTACCAAAACCCACAAACCAAAGATCTGGCAAAGACTGAGCAGAAACTCTTTTTTTTATCAAAGGAGAGTGGTCAATATGTGTATCTCAATAGATCGAATCGAAACCTCACCACCATAACAAACGCCAAAGAAGTCTTTGAAAACGGGAAATCTATGATCGAGTTCACAGAGTCGGGTAGGAGGGTTCGAGGTGAGCCAATGCTGGTAAACATGAGAGAGGTGCAAATGTAAATCAGAATCGTAACCCAAATTCAAACCTAAACTCAACATGTCATACTGAGTTTATTTCAGTATTTGGAGGTTAGATCCTGAAGCGAGTTCAGGATGATAGTGTGAGTTTATGATGATGTAGTAAATTCAGGATGATGTAATAATTCAATTTACACTTAGGTAAAATAATTCCTAATTCTTAGAGCATCTTTTGGATTCTGCTGTTTGATTTTATGATTGGAGTCAGGGATACGTTTCCTGATATATTGTGCTCGATGTAGTAGCTAAATGGGTTGTCGAGGTCTTTGATCAAAAAAATCATATAGATGAGTATAAAGCTGACAAACCCTGTAAACACCATATTTTCCACTAAAAACTGACTGATCTCCGTAAATAGCATGCCGATAATCAAAAGGGTGGTAATAATCTCCGCCACAGCGTATCCAGTGCCCAAAAAATCTGTTTCTCGAATGGTATTTATCCTGTTTACCATCTTTCTGATGCTTGATTGTTCGTTTTTGAGTCGGGTGAGAGATGGAGGCTGGGTGATTCCCTCCAATTTGTAGAAATACTCATCTAAACTGCTGATGTCTTGCATCAGGTTTTCTGTTCTGTACCGCTTATGAAACCACTGTAAAATATTTTCATTGAGTTTGGAGATAGTGGACAGGTATTTATTTGCCAGTTCTCCATGACCACCGTACTGCAAAATCCTACCCTCGTCAGCTAAACTTTCCAGACTGCAGGCTAGATCGCTAGGTAGTTTTTCACTTTCTTTGTAGTCACTGAGCACCCCAGAGATGAGAAAACCAATGATAAAGATATTTGCAGAGATGAGAGCAGTAAATAGGCTATTGAGCACGATTCGATCAAGATTCAGAACAAACATGATGTATTTGAGTCCGATTATGACTATCACCAGAGGTAAAATCTTGAGTGAAATTGACCAGCGTTGGTGCACATTGAGGAATCGTATAAGTTTTTTTGGATAGATTTTCATATTGTAATCTAAAAGTTTTTCTACTCATTGTAGTCAATAACTCAGCCAACTATTTATCGATATACAGAGATTTTTGCTACTTGCCAGAAAGATGTGATCAAGTAAAAATATATCATGTCCAAACAAGTTTATATCAACCTACCAGTCAAAGATTTAGCTAAAGCCACAGAGTTTTATTCTGCGCTTGGTTTCACAAAGAACGCTGGTTGGAGCAATGAATTCGCTTCGGCTATGGTTTTTTCAGAGCATATTTATATCATGTTGTTGACCCACGAATTCTATTATCGATTCACTACTAAAACTATCCCAGATCTGACCAAAACCTCTTCAGCCTTTATAGCACTTAGTATGGATTCACGAGAGGCTGTCCAACAGTTTGCGGATATTGCTCAAGCTCATGGTGGAAGTTATTTTCAAGCCGAACCAAACAAAGGATTAGATTTTATGTTTGGACTAGAGGTTACTGATCTGGACGGTCACACACTTGAGCCATTTTTTATGGATTTGAGCAAGTTACCAACAGATATGAAATAGCCAAGTACAATTTTCCTTCATTTTATGAAAAGCAAAGAAAAAAACATCAATTTAATGATAACAATCATATATTCACTAGTTGCACTGATTTATTTTGCAAATGCAGCATACTCGTATTTTTACAAAATTGAAGGTGAGGTCGTGATAAACACAGCCCTTGGAATAATGTTCCTAAGTCTTGGATTGGTCTATAAACTGCCGAATAACGATAAAAAATAAATTAACTACTACATTGACTCAATTCACCAAAGAAAACTTTTATACTGAACAAATCAATGAGCTGACACTCGCAGAGGCTTTCAAAATTCACTACGAAATCAATCCGCAGTTTACGCCTTGGTATAATTGCAAATCAGAAATCCTGCAGAAAATGATGCGATCGCATAACATAAGTCATATTATTTATGGCTGCAATACGAGTCTGTTAGGCGAAATGCAAGTGCAATTTTGGAATCAGTTCGGATCTTTTGTACCGAAAACCTGGGCAGATATCAAAAAAGCATTTGCCGACAAAGAAACTAGACAAATAATTACCCCAACGGGTCTGATCCCATTTTTTCTGACACATATTTCAGAGATCTTTAGAGTAAAAAAACAAACTAAACTTATGACTAAAAAATGGGTTTTCTTTGACGAGGAAAAATATATGAATATAATTGTAGGCGAAATTCGAAGTGAATATAATATCAAGATTCTCAACCCAGAATCAAATCCAGAATTAAGTATAGCAACAAAATAAATTTTATGCCAACTATCACGCCTTTTCTCTGGTTCGACAATAATGCTCAAGAAGCCGCTGTATTCTATACTTCTATTTTTCCAGATTCCCAACTCATAACTGACTCTTCTTTTATTTGCGAAATCGAACTCCAAGGTACTAAATTTTCACTCCTAAACGGTGGAGCCTACGATAAATTCAACGATGCGATCAGCTGGGTAATCAGCACCAAAGACCAAGCTGAAACAGATTATTTTTGGGACAAACTCCTAAGTGATGGAGGAAAAGCTAAACAGTGCGGCTGGCTCACAGATAAATTTGGAATGACATGGCAAGTAGTCCCAAAACGGCTTGTAGAACTCATGACCGATGAAGACCCTGTAAAAGCTGGAAAAGTCCGAAAAGCTATGATGAAAATGATTAAAATCGATATTGCTGGGCTAGAGGAGGTGTATCAGAGCCAAACAATTGACGAAATTTAATCTTTAGCGATCTGAGATACTTTTTCTAAGAATTTAGCTAGTTTTTCGGGTGATTGCTTTCTTTTATTTCCGAGGACGTCGAAAGACAGACACTTGATACCCACATAACCAAAGGTAACCATAGACCAGATGGATTTGAATGGATTTGCTAACAAAACATAAATAAATGCTGGGGCGTCGCAGGTGATAAACACTCTAGCCGTTTTACCAGTGAGCATTTTGATAACCTTTCCATCTTTATGGGCAAAAGCAAAGCCCGAACTAAAATTTATATCTAACCAGTTTTTGAGAATGGCTGGTGTAGTACCCCACCACAGCGGATGCACAAAAATCAACTCGTCTGCTGCGGTGATTTTAGCTTGATTTTGGTTTCTGAGTTCTATTTGGTCGGGTCGCACATCATCCTTGTCTTCAAACACCAAAAAGTCCTGTCGAGGTGCTTTGTACAAATCTAAAACTTCGACTGTATGACCAGCTTCTATGCTAGCTTTGGAGTAGGTTTGAGCGATCTGATGGGTAAACCCTTTGGAGGATGGATGGGCTGTTATGATCAGTTTGTGCATGATAGTGTGTATGTTAAGTTGTTCGTTCGTCCAGCAAACAAAGGCAGAAATGGGTTAATTGTCAATATTGAGGTAATATATTTGAAACTGTGTTGATAGTGCGGAGTGACAAAAAATCAATATATTATGATGCTGTGGACATACAAATGTAACTCAAATGCAACGACAATTCACCACCTCTACACACCCTAAAGTTCAGCACTATTTGCTCGATGTGATGATTTAAGATTATGATCAAAACTGAAAACTTTCAACAAATTACTGTAACTTCTCAAGCTGAGCTTCACGCTTGGTTACTCGCAAATCATACTCAAAAAGAAACAATCTGGCTGGTTACCTACAAAAAATGTGTCTCTGAAAAATATATTGAACACGACAAAATATTGGATGAGTTAATCATCTTTGGTTGGATTGATGGAATTATGCGAAAAGTTGATGATGAAAAAACCATGCAGTTGATCTCCCCTCGCAAAGTTCAACATTGGTCAAAGACTTACAAAGATAGATATCTCAGGCTTGAAAGCGAAGGCAGGATGCACGAATCGGGGAGGCTATCAGTGCAGAAATCAAAACAAAACGGTACTTGGGATTTTATGGACGATGTAGATGCTTTGATCAAACCAGAGGATTTTGAAAACTGTTTGAAGCTACACGCTGACGCTCTCAATAATTTTAATCATTTTGGGGATTCTTTTCAAAGGTTTACACTCAGATGGATAAAGCTCGCAAAAACAACTGAAACTCGATCCAAACGAATTCAACTTGCCTCAGAACTCGCCTCCAAAAATCAAAAGATTCCAGGGCTGTAAACTGGACTAAAAAAGACTCATACTCAAGAATATATTCTATGAAAAATATAATCACTTTTTCACAATACGATAAATACATGCTTAGCCTTCAGGTCATGTTTCCTGTCAAAGATGAAGATAAACTCAATTTGTTTGCCTTTGGCATAGCCGAAGAAGCGGGTGAAGTCCTAGGAAAATTAAAACGACGGTTGCGTGAAGGTGGTGTAGATACCAGTGATATTTTATTAGAATTAGGTGATTTATTAGGATATATGAGTTGTTTGGCAAATGAGCTAGGAACAGATTTAGAAACAATTGCTAACCTCAATGTAGAGAAAATGGAAAAAAGAAAAAACCAAAAATCACTGGTCGGCTCTGGCGATAACAGGTAAATAGCATAGAAATATGAGCAACTTTTATGTAAGCAACAGAAAACGAATCGAGATTTGGAGCGATGATGATTTTACCGTATCGACATCTACTCTACCTCATGTCAGTAAACAGGATGGTGGACACATCACAATTAGACCTATAAACCATATAAACTCTATAGGTGAATTAACTGATAATCAAAAGCTCAAGCTGATTAGGCTCATTGATTTGTGTGAAAAGGCTTTGATAAGCACACTCAGAAAAGACAATATTGAAGTTCCATTTTGCAACAATCAAGATAACGGAAATTGGTGCGTCGAGGAGGGTAAAACAAAATCTTTCCACATGCATATTTATGGCAGAGCTTTGAATTCACCAAAACAAGTGTTCGGGCAAGCTTTGTACTTTCCATCATCCACAAGTGGATTTTATGATAATCATATACCATTAAGCGAAGGAAATATACAGGAAATTAGAGAATATATTTTAACTCAACCTCTTTTGACAAGCCAGTCTGCTGGGGGTAAAAAGAGCTTGATAAGCTGAGTAAAGCCCTATAATGTTTCCTTGCTACGACAATATCAAGATTAAAATAGTACTATGCCTCTCAACCAGATACACCTCAGACAAGCCCAAGAAGACGATTTGATGTTTTTGTTTGCCGTGAGTACTCGAGCTATGTCACCAGTCAGTGAGATTATCGACGCAGATAAAATAATTGATCAAAAGAGACGATTCGAGGAGTACAAACTAGCATTCGATCCAAACAAAATTCAGGTTATAGTTTTTGATGGTCAGGATATTGGTAGGCTGAGAGTTGTCCATAGAGATGGTGAAATATATGTCGGAGGTATTCAGATTCTCCCAGAATATCAAAGCCGAGGAGTAGGGACATATATATTTAACCAGTTGATTGATCAGGTTACAAAAACTAAAAAAACAATTGTGCTAGAAGTTCACAAGGTAAATATGCGGGCAATTTCGTTTTACAAAAAACTGGGATTTACAGTGGAGTCAGAAAACGACAACCAGTTGATAATGAGGAAATAAGTGTACTGGAGTTTTGGCGTGCTTGTTTGACACTTTTATTCGCAGACCCTAATATTGGGACATGAAAAGTAAAATAATAATTAGCTCAATCTTGATCGTACTAGCAGTTTTGGGAGGATTCACTTGGTATCAAATCAAATTAAATAACGCAAAAGATGAAAAAGAGACTACCGTTAGTAGGATAGTTAAATCAACAACAGCAACTTCAAACACAATTTCAGACACGACTGCAAAGACAACTCTAAACACAACGGCAAAGGTTGAACTTCAAACATTAAAGACAGGTACGTTTGGATCTTTAGATCCTGTTCATTATGCTAAAGGCACAGCTCGAATTACCCAAGATTCTATCACTAAATATCTGGAGCTTGGTGATGATTTCGCGACCAATCCAGACGGCCCAGATCTATATGTGTGGCTAGTCAAAAAACAGACTTTAGGTGGTGCGATTGGTGGAGTGGATACTGACCCAAGTGCGTATATCAGCATAGGTGCTCTTGAAGCAAAATCTGGAAAACAAACATATCAACTCGATGGTCTTGATATCACAGACAAGGATTACGCAGTTGTTATCTGGTGCAAGGCATTTGGAGTACAATTCAGCAATGCAGTTTTGAAATAAGATAGTGGTCGATCAATCCTTCCAGAGAATTATGCACAACACCAAGATATTCAAGATGCCATTTGCTAGAGTTTATCTACTATACATCACCAAGGTTGAGAAGAAAGGGCGAACTAAATCAGAGGTCGATGAAGTGACTATGTGGCTGACAGGATATACCCTTGAACAGCTCCAAAAGCAAATTGATGATCGCGTTGATTTTGAAACTTTTTTTGCTGAGGCGCCAGAAATAAACCCAAACGTAAGTCTCATAACAGGATCGATATGTGGCTACAAAATTCAGGAAATCACTGACCCACTCATGAAAAATATTCGCTATATGGATAAACTGGTCGATGAACTCGCAAAAGGTAAATCGATGGACAAAATCCTGAGGAGATAACTAAATCATTGTTGTAAACAAGTCATTTTATGATTAAAGACGTTAAACCTAAATATCTCAAAAAAATACCCTACGAAAAAGAATTCGGGGCTGAGGTCGTGCATGTATTACCAGAAGATTTTCGGGAGGCAATTGAGTCTGATGAGTTTGTTCAAAGTGTTTGGAGTAGTATTAGCCCACTAGCTCGCAACGAATGGATCTGCTGGGTGATTTCTGCAAAGCTTGCTAAAACTCGAGCACACCGTATCGTCGTTGGACTCAGCAAAATGCACCAAGGAGATAGGAGACCGTGTTGCTGGCCGGGGTGTCCCCATCGACTATAAGTTAATCTTTAGATCGAATCTTTGCTATACGAATCTTTTTATTTGGCAGAAAGTTGTCGACATACACAGCTAGTATGAGTATCATCCCAACCGTTACTAGTCCAGCTATTGATTCAAACTGATGGTAGTTAGGGTCGAGTTTTAACCAAATTCCAAACTCATCAAAAATTAACCCAAGGGCGATGCCAAAGATCAAATATATCTTGCGACCGTGATTGTCTATGTCAAAAAAGAGCTGACTAAAACTCAGTGTCACCAATAAAACTACTCCATAACTAAAATGATGAATGTGATATCCGTTGATAATATTGTAGCCAATCAGAGGAATATTTTTGTGGTTTTCTATCAAGAATACCGTAAAACGAGATACAAATAAAGTTATTAGATATGCAAAAAGTGCGATTACTCCTCTATCTTTGTCTATAATTGCTTGAGTTTTTTTCAAGATAGACATACAGGAACTGAAATATATCTCTTCAGGGAGTGTAAGTCAAGCACTTCACTTTATTTGAGCTGTATTTCTTGAGTTTCATTCCCTAGGCTGTGTTGCTTGACCTGATTAATCTTGTAGCAAACCTCTAAAATAGATTGTAATTTTAAAAAACCATACAAACTATATGAAAAAAATAACTGGAATCGGTGGAGTGTTTGTAAAATGTAAAGATGTCGATGTGATGAAACAGTGGTACAAAACATATCTTGGGTTGGATGCAGGCGACTATGGGATGACATTTGAATGGTGTGATCTCAGTAAATTAGCAGTATCTGGGTCGACGACATGGAATCTATTTTCAAAAGATACAAAACATTTTGATCCATCAACTCAAAACTTTATGATCAATTACACTGTCGAAAACATAGAAGAGTTGTTCGAGGAGCTAAAAACATCTGGTGTCACAATTCTGGATACAATTCAAAGCTACGACTATGGTAAATTTGTACATATTTTAGATATAGAAGGGAATAAAATAGAGTTGTGGGAACCGCCAAACAAACAATCACAAACATTTAAAAACAACAACTAAAACCAGCGTGTCCCTCGTTAATATTTTTATTACACTCTCAACAGCAATCGGATTCCTCACACCCATAATTGGCATCGTTGCTATATTTCGAGGAGAATACAAACCACAGCGAACAACCCGAATCATATACGCTATCATTACTGGTGTAATCTTGGCTTCTCTGTTTTTTGCAAAGGACACCACAGCGATTTATTTGGCGATACCTTCTTTCTTATCTTGTTTGGCTATTTTTATCTTGTCTGTTCGATATGGTCTCGGTGGATCAAATAAGTCAGATTTCTTGGTTTTATTTTTTGCATTAGCTGCGATTCTCGCTTGGAGGATAACCTCAAATCCCCTGTGGGCTTTATATTTGTCTATATTAGCAGACTTTATTGGTATAATCCCTACGATTTTAAAGATTAAAATTCAACCATTTACAGAGTCAATTGGTTTTTATGTATCAGAAATATTAGCAGGGTTTTTGTCGTGTTGTGCCTTGTTTCTCAACTCTGAACTACTCGTTGTTAGTAAAAGTGCTTTTCCTGTGTATATTTTATCAATCAATATAGTTGTGCTTTGCTATGTTGTTTTGTGCCAAAAGACAGAGGTCAAAGATAAATCCTAACCTCCCGCAAAAAAAAGACAACAAAAAAAGGTGCCAGTCTGACACCCCTTTATAAAAATAAATTAAATGAGCCGACTTAACACCGTTTGG
>JAYWFX010000006.1:0-13460 GCA_043778575.1 bacterium
CATCTCCTACCAATAGAAAGTCACACTTGGTTAGTACTACACCTACTACACCTGAAGCTGGGGTACAGATACCTGTGGTTGTGTTGGATTGGGTTATGGTGGTAGGGATTATCGCTGGGGCTACTATATTAATAGAAACGTTAGCCGAGGTTGATATGTTGTTAGCTTGGGACGAATTATCTGTGGCTTTTGCAGTGATCGTATGTGAACCTAGGCTGAGAATGTTGTTTGGAATTGTCAGAGTGTAGGTAGATGCAGATCCATTTTGTACAGCTAAACCTAGACTTGTGCTTCCATCAAAAAACTCTACTTTGGTTATAGTACCGTCTGAGTCAGTCGCTGCAGCAATTAGATTAAACGTACTGCCGCGCGTGATTGATTGACCGCTAGTCGGTGTAGTTATGGTAATAGTTGGTGAGATATTTATCGGAGCGTTATCAAAGACCACAGCTGTAAAAGAATATTTTGGGGCATTAAAAGAGATATTTGTCGCGCCCCCAGCTTGGTTGAGGAGATCGGTTTTTATTCCATTACTGATGAGGTATTTGTCGTACTGGGAATTTGTAGAGCTTGATATAGTGACAATCTCATCGGTCGCAGATCTGTTTACAGCTAAAATTCCTTTTTTACCCGTTTTGGTTGTGAATGCTAGTGACTTTACAGTACCCTCGTTTGTTGTGCTATTTGTGGTGGTGTGGGGAGAGATTGACTGAATATCAAGTTGTTTAAACTGTTCTAATACCCTAGCACCCGGTCTCAGAGCGTGAAACTGATCCATTTTACCATAAAACATATCCTTTTCATTCCACGTCATGAGGGAATCAATTCCAATCTCAGCTCCGTATACATATCCGAGTGCATCATAAATAGCACCTTCTTGACCGATCATTCGTTGGTTTGAAGTATTAGAATTGTTTGGAAATTCGCAGAGATACACATAGCAGGTATTGTATTCGTCGTGAAAAACCTCAACTCGTTTGTTTGGTGATTTAGTGTTGAGCTTAGATCTAAACATGGATCCGATATCGAGCGTATCTTTTGGTCGAGCGAATAGGCTGTTGAGACTTGGGACAGGGTTTCCAGATCCAGCATACGAGTGGTATGACAAAAAATCCAAAGTATTGCTAGGAAGCGTGCCGTCTATAAAAGCATCTACATTTGCATATGGGTTTTGGTAGGCTAGACCGCCAGTTTTGATTGTTGGATCAACTTGTTTCATAGCTATAGCAGCAGCATTGAACAATCTCACCAATTCTGAAAAGGGTTTCGAGCAAAAGTTTATTGAATTTCCGCAGTCTGTACCGCCATTAAATCCATCGTCAATCTCATTGGTTATCTCAAAATATTTTATTCCCAAGTCATTTTCAATATTTAGGATTCTCACCATGTCAGCCATTTCGTTAGCAAAGCGTGTGGTGTTTGTAAATGGATCGTAGCTAGTTGGCAGGGTAGGCGGTATATTAAACATATACTCTGGATTATAGCCTCCTGATCTGTTATTTTTTATATTTGTAGCGATTTGACCGAGGCGATTTCTGTCCCAGATTACTTTTCCATTTGAGTCAGTGGTTGTGAGTCCTAGGTCAGAAACTGAAGATTTTTTCATCATATCTCCATTGTGGATACGTACAAAATTTGGCTTCATGATTTTTACACCAGTGAGATAATCTGGATCAGATAGATTAGTGTTGGTCGTGTCGTACATATTTGTCCCAAACAACTTACTAGAAACTGCAGTAGAAGTGCCAGTCCAATTTGGGGTTATAGTGATTGGAGGTGCAGCTAGTACTGGGACGTTTGGCGTGGATATACCAGATATCAAACTGAATAAAGAGCTAATGGCTAGTAGGTTTACGCAGCACCAACTGACAGTTTTTTGTATTTGTTGTAGCTGCATATATTGTTTTGTATTTGTTGTATTTACTCTGCATCCCTTGATTTATACGCAATATAATCGATAAATCATATCCTGTAAACTATTCAAAGAGCTTGGTGATGTCTTTTCCACTCAATTTTTTCATGAAGCTTTCGTCTGGGACAATAATGTTTTTCACTAACGCTTGTTTGGTTTGCTGTAGCTCTAGGATCTTTTCTTCCACTGAGTTTTTGGTGATAAATCTATATACAAACACTGTTTTATTCTGACCAATTCTGTGTGCTCGATCCACTGCTTGGGACTCTACCGCAGGATTCCACCACGGATCATAAATACATACATAGTCCGCCGAGGTCAGATTGAGACCAACCCCTCCAGCCTTTAGTGAAATGAGAAATACTGGGATAGTATCATCGGATTGAAAATCGTCTACCACTGCTTGGCGATTATTGGTTTTACCGTCTAGGTAACTATATCTCACTCCACGGGCATCCAAGGCATCTTTTACATGTCCGAGCATACTAGTAAATTGGCTAAAAATCAAGACTTTGTGGTTTTCAGCGACTATTGGCTCGATGGTCTGCAGGAGCATTTCTAGTTTTCCTGAAGCTATGTTTGACTCACTATCTACGAGCCTTGGGTCACAGCAAATTTGCCTGAGTTTTGTCAGACCTTGGAGTGCTTTGAACTTTGTTTGAGACTGGTTTTCCTCGAGCATTTTACTCACTTCCTTTTTAAACGCCATACGGACGCGATCATACATTTTGCGTTGGGGCGGACTCATTTCAGCTACTAGTGTGGTTTCAACTTTATCACCTAGTTCTGTGGCTACATCTTGTTTGAGCCTACGGAGCATAAACGGAAACAGAATTGTACGAAGCTTTTCAGCTTGAATCTCATTGTTGTCCTTTTGAATTGGTACAGCAAAGTGTGTCCTGAAATATTCTCTTGATCCCAATAGCCCCGGATTGATAAATGATACTTGAGACCAAAGATCCTCTAAGTTATTTTCCACTGGAGTTCCTGTGAGAGCAAAGCGGCAACGAGATTTGAGTAGGCGAATAGCTTTGTAGGCTAGGGAGGTTGGGTTTTTTATATACTGCGACTCATCCAAAATAACAAGCTCAAACTGGATATCTTGTATGTGTTCTATATCTCTAGTCAGTGTGGCGTAGGTAGTAATGATAATCCCTGATGTGTAATTTTGCAGTGTAGATCGCTCGCGGCTCTGTCCATGATATACTATAAAATTGAGTTTAGGAGCAAACTTTTGGAGTTCAATTTGCCAATTTACAATCAGACTTTTGGGTATTACCAGTAGGGTTGGTTTGGTAGTAGTAGTTTTTTTGTTTGAGTAAATTTTGTTGAGAATGGTGATTATTTGTAAAGTTTTCCCGAGTCCCATATCGTCAGCTAGTATTCCGCCCATGGTATTGCTGTATAGAAACCATAACCATTCATAGCCGTGTTGTTGGTAGGGTTTTAGAGTTGCTGTGACTGTGGATTTAGGTAGTTTCTTTATCTTTTCAAATGACACCAAGTTTGTAATCTGAGATTGCCATTGATGTGAAACGTCCTGTGCTTCTATTTTAGAAAATTCTTGTAGTAGCGAAGCATGCCATTTACTAACTCTCACTCCATCACCAGTGATTTCACCCAGATCAAATAGCTCACGGTGTTTATCTAGCCAATCCTGAGGTAGGACTCCACTTCGCCCATCAGATAGTTTTACAAAGCGGTTGTTTTTTCTGAATAGTTTAGCAATTTCCCCGATGTGTATTTCTTGACCACCAAAATCCATATTTCCAGCCATATCAAACCAGTCCGTGCCTGCGGTTAAACTCAGTTTCGAGACTGGCCGTACATAGTTGTGGGTTTTTAGGTTTTCCTGACCAAAGACTTCGAATTGAGATAATAGTGGCAGTGCTTCTAGGACAAACAAGATTGCTTCATCACGACTCAAATCCATGTTTTCATAATATGACAAATCACTCCTAATGGTATTTTGTAGGGTTTCAGTCAGTAAATTTTTGTAGATTGACTCGAGTTTGTTATTTCGTACCAATAGTTTCTTGTGTCCATTTGATTGGCTAAAGATGTGTTTGAGTTCTGGGTCATGGGAGTCGATATCAAACAGTAACTCATCATATCTGAATTTTAGCACCACTCTCAGCAGATTATTATGTTCAGACAGAAATATTCTCGGATTCACACGCTCTGACTCAATTTCATCTACTATAAATTCTTTTGGGATAGCTATTGTTTTTGTGTCGACTGCTTTGGCAATGTCTTCTACGTCGCTACTATCGAGCTCAATTTTACTCATTAAAAGCTCCAAATCATCAAAGGAATACTCTGTTTTTAGTGTCACTAGCATCCCTTTTTCTAATCCGATCAACACTATAAAATCTGAGTCCCCAAACAGTTTATACTCAGAAATCTTTTCAGAAATACCTCCATATACGACAAAACAAACAGCCCTAAAAATGCCACGTTTCTCTACAATCTCCACCCGAATCTCGGCGTTGTGTATGATCTTTGCAGGTTTGTGATCTACGAATAGCTTTCCACTCAAATCTAAATTATAGATAATCTTCTGAAACTTTTTACCATTTATTTTTGTGCTATAATAATCCCCTTGGGTGTTGAGTTCACGGACTATAAAATTCTTGTCCCAATGAGAAATATATGGGCTTTGGTCATTTCTAGCCCTAGAAACCGCACTAAAATAGTCGAGAACTTGATACTTATTTGGGTTACTTTTATTGATTTTAAGGAGTTCTAATCGAGGTTGTCCACGCTCAATGGTGACATTGTACCCCAGATAATGTTGGATTTTTGGATTGGTGTAGTCTGGATACAAATTGCTAAAATCTTTTTTCGGTTGAAAGCCAAACAACTGTTTTAGTCGGTTTATTTTTTCTTGTTTTTGGATGGTTTTGCTGTTTTCAGAGACATTTTCAATCTGTTGCTCATGGTCTATTATCTGACGAAAGATATTGTCGTATTGTTGCCCATAATCACGGTGTGAACTCATCTGAGCAAACGAAAAATGATCAGCACGGAGATATTGAACAAGGGCAGAAATATGCTTGCAGTAATCTCCCTCGCCGTATTCATTGTATGGGCAGCTACACTCGGCGTCGAAGCCGTATTGGTTTTTATCTATTGTTACTTCATATTCATCGTTTCCCTGCACAACCGCCTCCACTTTAGTGCGGTTATCAGCATACATTACTCGTATGATATTTCCCATATAGTTGATTCCACGGTTCCAAATATTTGATGGCGTCCGTTCTTGGAAAAAACTAAAGTAATCAGTCATGTTCAAATTCCGCTCGAGTTTCGTTTGCTAGTCAAATTGGTTGGTTACTTTTGATTAGTGACTTGTTCGTAATTTACCCTTTGGGATAGTAAAACTAGAAATCAAACAAAAAACAGTAAAAATCCCTGTGTACAAAATCGAGACCTTGTTTCCCTCTATAATACCCATTTTTGTTATATTGCTAATCTCCTCTTTGGTTGTTTTGTAGGACTGAGTAGCTTTTTCTTGGGCTGGTTGAGGTAGTTTGGCAATTGATTGATTAAATTCTGTGTCTTGTTTCCCTTCATCTGTGGTATTAAACCCGAAACTAGTATCACCTTTGTCGATGGTAGTTTGAATAGCTTGTTTGGTTTGGTTTGGTATTATGCTGTTTGTGTTGATAGAACTGATGATGGATGTAGAAACCGCAGATATAAAAGCTGCTCCGATTAGTGCTGTACCAATCGTTCTGCCGACATCGCGTAGTGATCCATTTACGCCGCTTGCACTTCCAGCTTGAGTCACAGGAATACTAGAGAGAGTAATACTCGAAAGCTGAGACACAACCATCCCAAAACCTAGCCCAAAGAGTAGCAAAACTGGAGCAAATGTCAATCTATCTGCGGTGAGAGAAAATGTATTATACAGCCAATAACCAGCAATAGTAGCTAGCAATAGACCGATTTGAAGTGTCGTTCTAGGGGTTATTTTTGCAGCAATTTTTGAGGATAGAGGAGCCATAATAAACACACCGAGTGAGAGCGGAAATGTCCCAATGCCTGAATCAAAAGCACCCAGTTTGAGCACACCTTGGAAAAATAATCCTGCTCCAAAGGCTATTAATCCGCTGAATCCTGCAAACAAAATAGAAAAAGTGACGGCACCACTGGCAAAGCTGCGATTTTTGAACAGACTCATCGATACTAGAGGTTCTTTACCAATTTTTTCATAGTGAAGCTCCCACAAAATATAACTCAGAATTAGCCCAAGACCGATGATTGTACAGTATAAACTCACTGAGATATTTCCTGGTAGATTATAGCTATTTCCAAATAGTTCAAAAGCTTTTTTTGCAATCCCCCAACCATATGTACCCGATTCGATTATTCCAAATGTCAATATACTGAGCCCAGCACCAGAAAGTACAAAACCAACAGTGTCAAAGTCTGGTTTCTTACTATTTTCGCTATATTCTTTGAGTTTAGTAGCCCCAAAACATAACCCTAGAACAACCACTAAATTAATCCCAAATGCCCATCTCCAACTGGCGTTTGTAGTCAGAAATCCACCCAATATAGGGCCGATAGCCGAGGCAATTCCAGCTGTAGCACCGTATATACCAAAGGCTTTTCCTCTATCTTTTGGTGCAAAATTACTGACAATGAGAGCTGAACTAGCTGGGGTCATGAGAGCGGCGCCAATACCCTCAACTACTGACCAGCCCAGTATCAAAACTCCTACATTTGGAGCTACAGCAGTCATGAGCGACCCGATACCAAATATAATTGCACCGACCACAAAAGCTTTCCTGCGACCAAATAAATCTCCCAATCTCCCACCAAATATTCCTAGTGCTGCCAGTATCAAAGAATACAAAGTCTGAGCCCAAGTGATGGCTTTTACATCAGTGTTGAGATCTTTTACGATTGCCGATATAGATACATTGAGCACAGTTCCATCGATTACTATAATGGCCACCGCTAGGCATAGCGTGAGTAATACACCCCATTTAAATGGTTGACTGTGTTGATCTGGTGATGGTTTGTCGAGTAGCTCGGCTGGTTTATCCTGTGTATCTGCTTTTTTCATATTACGTATCTTGTTTTCTCTTAATGTGCTACTGTCAATCTTGCCAAAAACTACTCAGTATGTATATCTTTGGACATGTCATTACCTCTTGCAAAACCCCTCGTAAAAGAATCTATAAAAAAATCATTGAAGTGGATTATTCCAGCTGGATCGTTTGGATTAGTCGTATTATTGCTTTTGATTATCTGTGTACCGATCAATGGAAAGAGTTTGTTGTCGCGTGGGCTGGACAAGTCTGGCAATCACCTCACTGCTTTTGCACTCGAGCAGGCATACAAAGGAAAAATCAAAGATCTACCACTTCAAAACATCCTGAATACTCAATCATCATGCAAAGGATATGTGGACGCTATAAAAACAACCTCACTAGACGCCACAGCTGGTAGTTTTGAGTCTAGCTTTGAGGCAACTTCACTGAACAGCTCAGCAAAAAACGATTTCAATATTGAAAGTACACTAAAAGCTGGGTACGATATAAAAGCCCTGGAGGCAAACTTAGATGCATCGATCAAGGCTAAATTCAATGTAAATACAGTTCAAAAGATTAGCGATGAGATGAAAACTACAAATAGTGGCTCAAATGATACCTCAAGCCCGCTTCCTAAATGGGGTCAATCCAGTGTCGAAACCCAAGTAAAAACTATTATAAACAAGGATACAGGGTTTGTGAGTATTCCAAAGGTAGAACTAGCTACAGCAGAATTTACTAGTAACAACAAGCTCAATAATTGGTACTCTCAGGATCTGAAATACACAAATACTCGAGATGAAAATAGTCGTCAGGAGGGTCTAAAGGAATTGCGTGAAGTTTTGACTGGTGAGCTCAGAGGTATCAATCCGCAGGATTCTTTGTTTAAGCCATTTACAGATGACTATCTCACCGATCTCTGTAATCACGTTGGTGAAATCAAGGTATCTGAAAGCAAATCATTTACCCTCGGAAATAGCCTGAGTAGCCAGACTCTAGAAGCCCGCGAGATAACAGTCCCTTCATATAAATCTCTCGAAGAAGTTCTCAAATCATCAAGTCAAAAAAACAACACAAACATCACCAAGTCTTCTTTGACCGCTGCAAAAGCAAAGTACGGAACGGTTGTAAAGATCATACAGGCAATTAACAAAATTCTCCCACAAAACAATGGAGTCGATCAAATTGATAAAGTTCCAACGCAAAAAGAATTTGAAGAAGGTATCGACAAGGCAATTGCTGAAATGGAGAAAGGCAATCAATCCAGCGAAGAAACACAAAAATCCCTCCAAGAATCACTGGATCAAATCAACAAATACATCGAAGTGAGTATTGATCCAAATCATATCTATTTTGATACAAATACTGGAGAATTAGCAGGAACTCAGGGCGGTATGACAATCAAGCCAAAAGCTGAACTTCTCAAAGATGTAGAGAGCTCGACAGCACGCACACTACTCCAAGACGGAATCCGTATCTCAGGCAGTAACTGGAATTTTACATCAGGAAGAGGTGTAAAGCCATTAGAGTTTCCGACAAATACTAAATCAATATCAGACTTTACTAAGGATATCTCAAATACTGATATAGGAAAACGGGTAGGCGAACAAACCAATGAGCAAACTAAAAAATCTACAAATGACCAGAAGCTCAACCCAAACGATACATTATCTGAGCCTGACACCAAGACTATATTCGATAGCTTTGACCCTAAGAATTTTAAGGATGTTACCAGTATTTAATTTGAGCATTTAACTTGTTTATGCAAGATAGTCTTGGAGATGAGTTACGTGTGGTGAGTCGACTATATCGCACGAGAGTTGAGTTGTCTCAGTCGCAAGCACTCTCAAATTGTATTACTCTAATCTCAATCGCTTATTGCTTAGGTGGTCTGTTTCTTTTTGATGAGATATCACCCCAGCATAAATCTATTCCACTGGTCATCACATTTACAAGTCTATTTGTTTTGGGATACCGTAGATCCAATAAAGCTATGATTGTAGGTTTCGAAGCTAGAACAGCATTGTATAATCTTTCCAAGGAATCGCAACCAAAGAAAATTGAAGACCAGTTAGAGGAGGTTTATCAGCTTATTTTGCAAGCACTAGATGCAGTTCCAAAATCTGGAAATCAGGCTGATATACAAATGTGGTGCGATGTCATAGAGGAGGTTGCTATTCACTCGATCCACAAACAACCAGACGAACTATATAGTCTAAAATCTCTAGCGAGGAATTGCGGTATCATTCAAGCTGAGCTCAATTCACCCAGTGCTCAATCATCAAAAATCCGAGATCTCAGAGCTAGTACGCAACATTTTTTAGCCATCGTTCGCAAACATTTTTGTCATATTCAGCCAGTACAAGATATTTTGGACATCTACGACTCACTCTGAACTCAAATCTAGTTTGAGAATAAACTTCTTACAAAGAGGCTAAGCTAATAACCTTGAGTGATAGTTTTTAGATTGTCATTGCCAGTGTTGGTGTTTAGGTATTGTTTACTGGCTTGGTTTGCTGCAAACAAAATAACAAACAAAATAATGTTAACGACTATGAGTTTTTTATCTCCGGGATACTTTTGATCCATTCCAGCCTCATATTTTACTAGCTTAATCTCGTATTTGATGGTGTCTGTAATCCAGCTTACAGCGAATTCTGGGTACTTTCCCGTAACTAAAATCACCCAAAACGATAACCAAGCAAGAAAAGATGACACAATCTGACGGATACCTAGCCAAACAGTCTGCAACAAAATTAATACACTATAAAAGATTACACTCAGAGCAATCACGATAACCATGATTCTGGAGTATGATTCTTTTGGTTCGATATCTAGCTCAAAAATATCATCTTCATTGTTTGAGAAATCAAAACTTGGTAAATTGTCACTCATCCCATAAAAAAACAATTGCACTCTGATAGAAAATCTAGTGAGCCCAAGGCGATAATCAAAAGCAATTTTGGGGTATTTGCCACTGACAACCAGAGCGACAAACCCATAAAAACCGACAAAAGCATATCCGATATAGGCAAAGAGTAGAAAAACAATAACTGGAATATAGGCAATCCATCCAAAAACTGCACGCAGTATAGCTATCAGACGTGAGTTAGATTCAGGAATAGTTAGTGAAAAATGCATAACGAAACTCAGTGGAATGCTAGGATTGTTGTCAACAATACTCTTGCATAAAGATAAAAAATGTGCTTATTTTATTTTCACTAACACGTTTAGTTTTCTTTTTTCAAACAACTATTTGTCTCTCTCAATATGCTTTCACGTTTCCGTTTCGGTGCTGCTGTGGTCTATACATTTTTTTTCGCAACCGCACTTCTCTTAGTTACTTGTTTTTCTCCAGCACTCTCACCGCTAGCACTTGCTGAACCAAAATTCCCTCAAAAAATAGACAGTATATCATCAAACAAAACTCCAAATGCAGACTCTCCTGTTTTGCCTCAGGTTTCTCCAAATCTAAGCACAACAACCTGTGAAGACGCATCAAAACTCATCGAAGATGTCACCAAACGGACAGAATACCTAAAAGTCTACAGCTTACCAAACTCAACCAAGCAAATGGGTTGTAGCTACTCTCAAAAAATAAACTACACCAATAAAACTACTGGGAAAATAGAACCAATCAATAGCTATCTAAAGAAAGATGGTAAAAACTATACAAACATAGCCAACGAGTTCAAGGTGAGTTTTGCAGAAGATCCAAACAATGGCTGGTCATTTGAATCGGACGCAACAACAATCAAAGTCACCAAGGTTTCAATAGCTGGAAAATCTCTCAACACAAAGGATGAAAAAGGAAAAAAGCTGACTCCAACTCTGGATAAAAACACGATTACGTTTTCAGAGGTTTTACCTGCCATTGATTTACTCTATATCGTTGATAACGAGGGTGTATCCAAACAGTTTGTCCTCAAAACTAAAGAAGCACTCAAAAATGATCTTTCCCAAATTGAGTTTATCCTAGATTCGAACAAAAAGATTGCCAAGAAAAATGACAAAAAAGATACAGACAATTCTGATGACAAGAAAGCCTATAGACAAAAACGAGATCAAGCCCTCATTGACCTCCAGTCCAAAATCAAAAAATCAAAAACAGTAATCTCTGACAAAACAGATAAAAAAACTGGTGAAATTGATGAAAAAGACACTCAAAAAATCCAACTTGAGACTGACAAAATCGTGGAAAAAGCTGATAGTAGTGATACAATTACCTTAGAGAGTGATGACAAAAAAATTGATACCAAAGTAACTCTCACACCTCCAGTTTCCTTTGATAAAAAATCTACTATCAAAAATAATCCAGAGACATTTAAGATATCATCGGATGGGAAAAAGATGACAATACTTCCTGATCAAGAATATTTAAATTCAGCTGAGCGAGAGTTTCCAATTAGTATTGATCCCGGCTTCAAATATGTCGGTCCTTCTGCAGATGCTTTTGTCCGAAAAAATGCAATCAACGCACCACAAGGATCATTCAACAGTGGTTTTCTGAGTGTAGGTGGTAATTTTAATGATACCTCAAATAATTGGGGATGGATGAATACAACACGAACTTTTATGAAGTTTCAAATCCCGGGCGACGTGCGTGGCGATGCTTCTATCGAAAATGCCAAGCTCATAGTGTATCAGTACAACACATTTAATATACCTAGCGGATCTACTTTCAAAGCCAATATTGGTCGACTGTACAATGATTTTGATGAAAATAACGTGACTTGGAGCAATTCAGCTGGTTTTGGCTGGAGCGGGAGCTATGGATCGATAACCTTTGATAACACAAATCGAGCAGACTACAATGGGGCTCAGTACCGAGAATCTAGTGATATTGGTGCTCTCATTAGAGATAATATCCGAGATGCTGGTTCAATGATAAAGCTAGTCATGGTAGATGAAAATGAAGGTGCGAATCGAGGTACAGCTTTTTGCTCAAAAGAAGCCACAGCCCAACCATGTCAGTCATCGGGTGGAGTTCACATACCGTATATCCAATTCTTTTACAACAATCGACCTACTCAACCAATCGCTTACAGACCAGATAATAGTGAAGTGGTTTCCAGTTGTGATAAATCCATCTACAACAACACAGATCCATACAGCTCAGTGGTGAGAAATGATCCTCTTCAAATTACTCGCTGCAATCCAAACCAAAACGTAACCTACGAGATTCAAAACATCAATGACGGTGATTATCTGTCAAATCCGTGTGAGGCTGGAAATAATGCTGGAGCAAAGATTGTGCACGTGGAAAATATGACAAAACCTGCCAGTGCGTACTGGTTTACTGGTAGGATGCCTAGCTGCGGTAACCAAAACTTTACTCTTGGGACACCAAACGGTCGCTACGATTGGGCTGCGGTAAATCAAGATGGCTATAATATGGAGTCACCTTGGTCAAATGCACGAAGTTTTACAGTAGATTCTCAACCCCCAGTCCAGATATCAGAACCTAAAGCCCCTGAGTTTTCAGCTGGTAATCAAATCCAATACCAAGTCGGGCAATACGCAGATAATCTCTTGAATAAAACTGCGATTATCCCACTGGGCGGGCAGGTAAAAACCGGTGCAATCAGGACTCTTTCTACTAAGTCTACACAAAATGAAAAAGTCCAAATCGAGAAAAACATAACTATTTTAGGTGGAGTGGCGACCAACGGTATTCAGGCTACTCTGGGTGACTTAGCTCAGACAAACAGTGATAAATTCGTTTGGGACGGATTGTATTTTAGATCGGCATTGAATCAAAATAAGTGTCTACGTGCAGATTCTGCGAGTACAATTAGTTCGGGTGCTGCTCTCAAAATTGGTGATTGTGCCCCAGAAGTAAATCAACAGTTTGTTTTTATCCCAAGCACGAACCAGTATCAACTCAAAAATTACTTTGGTGCTCAATTAGGATTTGCCGCAGGAGCCAAAACAAACCTCTGTCTAGCTACTGAAAATGGTGATTGGGAAACAGGTGCTAAGATTGTCGTAAAGACATGCAGTCCTGACTTTAATCAAAAGTGGTCATTTCAAGCCGTTTCTGGTTTAGACGCTACTCAGGTAATAGAAAGTGATGGTTCTCAAGGTGCTAATGGTACAAAAGTATGGCTCTCTGGGCCGGGAAACAACGGCTATGGATATGTTCACCAACAGTGGGTACTCAATGGAACTGAAATCAAATCGGGTCAAAATCGCTGTCTCGATGTAGTTGGTGGAAATGTAACCAATGGTGCTCAGCTCCAATTATGGGACTGCAACCAATCTCCAGCCCAGCAGTGGATCTACACCAAAGACAAACAAATCAAACTCGCTGCCTATCTAAATTTTTGTATAGATTTACCAAATGCAGGCGGAAGAGTGACATTTACTGGTATTTGGATATTTGCATGTAACGATACTCAACCGCAACAATTTGACATGGTTGATGTATCACCTCGATCAATACGAAAGATGAATCAAACAAAATCACTCTACTCTGAGTGTAGAAACCCTAATCCATATTG
>JAYWFX010000007.1:0-13445 GCA_043778575.1 bacterium
GTCGCCAGTAACAATATAATGAGCATTTGAGTCATATGCTAATTCTAAAATCATATTATCTTTTGGATCTCTACACTTGGTTACTATCGTGTGAGTAGGGATAAATGTCGAATTTTTCTTCATTTTGGAAAGAAATGTGCTTATGATTACAGGGGTGATAATCCGTTTTGATCTTTGTGATATTCGCTCAATTTTACCCGAACAAAATTTGCTATTCACTTCTTCCCATAGTGCGTTTGAGGTAATAATACTCACAGAGACATCATTGATCAGGTATTTTAGCAAACCCTCCATTTGATTGTCAAAAACTAGTGATGAAATAAGTATATTGGTGTCTAAAATAATTCTCATATCTATTTTTACATCAAATCATTTTCAGACAATATTTGCATCATTTCATCTTCTGTATATTGTTCTTCAGGCTTTGGGAGGGTATTCATGAATTGTACAAAGGATCTTTTTTCTCTTAATTTCTGTTCATACCTAAGATCCAATAACATAATTTTGACCACATCTGGTCGATTGAGAGAAGAATATTTTTGATTATAAGTATCTATAAATTCAGCTAAGTCTGAGTCTATGTTTAGTCTTAGCGAGTAATGAGAACTTTTAGATGGCTTTTGTACCTTTTGCTTTTTTTGATTTTGGACTGGTATAGTCGTAGGCATGTAATATACCTAAATTATATGTTTATTTATGTCAAAATATGTCAAATATAGGCAAGTGGCTTATAATAGCTTCACAATCTCTTGCTCTATCATCTCTGGGGTTTCGGCGGATGCAAATCGTTTTACTGGATTACCGTCTGTATCGATCAGAAACTTGGTAAAATTCCACTTGATAGCTTTTTGATTTGCCTCGATCGGGAGAGATTCTTTGAGGTACGTAAAAATAGGGTGGGCGTTGTCTCCGTTTACATCAATTTTTTCGGTGATCAAAAACGTCACGCCATAGTTTACTAGGCAGGTGGATTGGATAGTTTCTGCGTCGCCCGGCTCTTGACCGCCAAATTGGTTACAGGGAAAGCCGATTATCACCAAGCCTTTTTCGCTATATTTTTCATGCAGTTTCTGGAGCCCAGTATACTGAGGAGTATAGCCACATTTGCTTGCAGTGTTTACTATCAAAACTACTTTTCCCCTAAAATCTGCAAAGTCAATTACTTTTCCACTGAGCGAATTGATACTGAAATCATATATTTGAGACATACAAAACATCTACCAACCAAACCCAATTTTAGGCAAGCGGCGTTTTACTATTTAGTTGTGATTATTTTTTAGTAGATATGGAAAGGCTAAATTTCTAGAATAGCCATTATATTTTTGTTCTTCAGTTGAAGACCTCTTTTTAGTACCAGTTTTAGCACCTGAAAAATGTATATCATAACTATCTGATTGGTAACCTCCTTTTTCTACAGAATTAGAAATAGACGATAAGAACTCAAATAAATATCCTATTCCAGTAGCATTATCGCAACTACCATGACCGCTTACAATGGAAATCTGGTCATTTTCATCTAATTCAAAATCAATCTTGCCACAGTTGTACGATCCTAAGTATGTCTCAGCTAAAAAATCTAGTATCCCGTTTTGATTTAATTTCAACTTTTCAATGATTGTTAATTTTAACTCTGCGTATTTTACTCTTTCATTTTCACCTGCCATATATAAATCTGACAATATTATAGTCAAACTTCTCTCATCATAATCTTGAGGAATCTTGTTGTTGAGTAAGTCTTCTAAAAAATATCCTGTTAAATAACTAACACCCCTTTCCTTCATTTGATTGAAACGTATCTGAATATTTCTACAAATTGATTCTGCACATTGGTCAATAAATATTGGATTATGGTCACAAAGCTTTTTACTTTTTTCCTCTAAGTGTAAATTTGGAGTACGTCTTTGGTATTCTTTTTGGATTAATATTTCTTCAAGTTTTGAATATATTTGCTCTTTGACCTGTGTTTCGTCGTACAGAAATGATTTTTTGGCATCGTACATTAGTAGTGCCAAGAGTTGTATGTCTGGGAGATTGGTAATTTTAAAACTCTCATTATCCTTAAAACTAAATTGAAATGTCTTGTCACCTGTTTTGGTTAATTTACTTAGGTGAGCGTGATGATTATACGGGATAGGCATATTCGACGCCATTGCCCATCTACTTTCTGATTGATTTGAGTCTAATTTCCGTAGACTACTTACCCCCCCCTGATATCTATCTATCATTGTAGACACACTATTTGCTTGTGTTGGATAGTTTACTTTCATATATAACTCCAGATTGGTCTCATCTAAAACCAAGGGTTTCCAAACATGACCAATCTCAACCATAAAACGATCGACTGGGTTTGCATCAAAATCAAAAATTTGTGGTAGCTTATTTGTTTCAGTTTTTCTTGGTGTCTCCATAATACGCTCATTGTAGCAAAATACTGCTGGGTGAGCAAGGCTGTATCACATAACTATCATTTTCAAAGATTATCTCGTTGTCTACGGTTACGGTGTCGGTCTGTAAAAATAGGTCTACGTGAAATCTGGCTTTGTGGCTGGAGATGCCCTCCTTTTTGTATACGCTGTGTTTTTCGCCCATAGACAAATGGACACCTACGATTCGCTCAAATGCTGTGATATCGCCTAGCACCAATGATTTTGACATAGCCCTGTTGAGACCAAAACCAATTTCTCTGATGATAGGACGCTCTAAAGCTGCCACGTTTTGTACCACAAATATAAACTCCTGCGGGGCGTTATCTGACCATCCGACCACCAAACCCTCTTTGATATCGACTCGAAAAATCTCTGGGAGCATAATTTCAAACTTGGTATCAGCAAAGGCGTACACCCAAAACGAACCATTCATCGTGCTCAAGTCTTTGGCCTCTGTAAACACCTCGCCGATAGGAAATGTCCCCCCGATATTTGGCATATTTGTGTAGTCGCCTGTGTTGAGTTTGGGGATTTCTACGCCGCCATGTACCATTACTTCACAGGTTTGATCGCCGTTTCTGGTTTTAATTCTGAGGTTTTCGCAGTTTCCTAGTTTTTGTTGGAGTTTTGGTCCCATGACGCCGTACCAATTAGGATCATAGCTGAGTGAGTTGATATATATTTCCCAGGTTTCGGGTGGATTTCTATAGAGATGGACGTGCTCGATGACCTTGAGCTTTTTATTGAATAGGTGGATACGAATCCTAAACTCATCCAGTCTAAAGCTACTTGTCTGCACCATCACTACCAAATCCTGCGGGCTCAGACTATCAAATAATGCGATAATCTCATCTTTGGAAACAGTCTCAAAATCCACAAATTGGGCATCGGGTAGGGCGGTTTTGTAGGCACTTGTCAGGATGTTTGTGAGTTCGTTTTGCGTGTCAAATACCACCAGAGCTTTGTTTATAGTAGAATCAAACTTGATGGAATGCTGTAAAATATCAGAGACGTTTTGGGTGGCTTTTCGTGATAGTTCTGGTAGATTTTTAGCTAGTTCGTCTGGCATAGTGTTTGGATTTTGGCTAGGGCTTCATCCCATTTTTTGTCAAAGTGGTTGTACTCTTTTTTGGTGATTTCTTGGTATATTTCTAGGGTGGTTGTCGTGGTTGATGTGTCTAAAGTTTTCTCGGTCAAAGTGTAGGTCTCTCGTGCACCTTTCCAGCCAGCAAACTCTGGGTTATCTAGATCTTCAAATTCAGCTACGATCGATCCAAGATGCTCAAACGACATTTGAAAATAGGGGATAGAGACTTTTACTAGGCTACTCAGACCGCTACCATCTGGACTCATGAATCTGACTTTTTTATCGTATTCTAGCTCGCCTTCGTAGCAGGATCCATCACAAAACGATGTAGTCCACAGAGGGTATGTTTGTTTGCTCCAGAGAGTTTCCCAGACCTTTTTGCTACTGACTGGTATCTCGATAGTTTTTAGAATCACTGCGTTGTTTGGGTTGTACTTTCGTTTGGTATGTTTTTTAAAATTTTCTAGTATAGCTGACCAACCAGCTCGTTGCTGCTCCAGACTATTTGTATCTTCTGTCGTAAATGAGATGGTTACGGTCGTGTTTCCCTTGATTGGTGTGTCAGCCTCAAAAGTCACAGTCCCAAATCTGTCATCAGCAGCTATATCAGCAATTTCTTTCCTCATAGCATACACAATCTTTTGGTTTGGAATAATCTCGGTGTAAACTCCACCAAATTCAAAATCATGGACACCAGCTGCATCCTTAAACTCTATACTCCATTTGCCGCCGACTTTAGGGTCGATACTCACCTTACCAACTGACCAGCCGCCACCAGCAGTAGACCAACGGCGATTGTCCTCAGGGTTCAAATAGGTATCAAAAACATCTTCTACTTTTGCTCGGATGATAGTCGATATAGTGATTATTTCAGACATGTATCTACTGAGAAACTAGATTCCAGCCTATTTGTCAACCCCCACAATCTGTGATCTACTAATTCAAAACTAAGTATATTTGTCTTTAGTTAGCTTTGATTGACAAGTTCCTAGTGGTTGTCCAGATTAACGGATTATGATTCGAATCGCATTTCACCTAGTGGTCAACGCAGTGATTATTTTGGTTCTCTCCACTATTCTCAAGGGGTTTGATGTCTCCAGTTTCTCAGCTGCTTTTGTTTTTGTCGCCGTGCTCAGTGTGGTAAATAGCTTTGTCCTGCCACTCATAAAGCTTTTTACTTTCCCGATTAATTGGTTTAGCCTTGGATTATTTAATCTACTTCTGAATCTGGGAGCTATTATGTTTGTGATAAACATCCTCAAGGGGGTAAATATCTCCAGCAACTATTTCCTCAACCTGATAATTATCTTGGTGTCTCTAACGGTCGGGAATTCACTCGGGAAAATGATCAGTTGATTTGGTTTTTAATAATATTCTTTGAACCTTCTGAGTCGAGGGTCAGATTCGTGATTATTTAATTTTATTATTCCGTTATTTAGTGATGTGCTGATAGTGCTGAGTGTTAAATTAAGAATTCTTGATATTTCTGTGCGTGCCATGGGGATACCATTTGTTGTTAATCCATAGATCATGCAAACGATTTGTTTTTGATTCTTTTTTAGTATATCCGCACAGCATAATCCGCTTATTAATTCTAATCTTTGGACATATTCATCTGGTGTATCAGATTTTGACTTGGCATAATTAAAGCTATGCTGTTGATGCTCAGATATCTCTCCGTCAAACGACACCACATTATAGTTTCCAGAAGCCCAGTCGCGTAAAATAAACTCTAATTCATCACATTTTTCTTTTATTTTTTTCGCAGATGTGTTAATGAGCACACTTTTTGCATATTCAGATCTACAGACTCGAATAGCAATGTCAATATTTCTCGTATCGCTAGCTTTTAGCTCCTCTTTCAAAATATTTTGGAATCTGAGAATGTATTTCCTGATATCTTTCGGCATTGGAATCATAGCCTGTTCATGTCTAAATTCTTTGAGCTGTGCTAGGTGAGTGATGGCAAAATCCTCAAAACTTGTATTTTCAGATTTAGAATTGTATGTGTCAATGCAACGAAAAATAATATCTGTCCCTTCGTCAAATATATCTTTGTAGGTAGCACTCCCAAAAATGAGCTTGTCTGTTCCCAATTCCCATAATCTACACAACTCATCAGGGTCTATTCGTAAATAGATTCTCATAGCTTGGTGAATCAGCATGCCTTGTTGTAATGCAAGTAAGTATTTTTGATTTTGATATTCACGACTTCCTTTTTCAGCAGAGATTTCCATATAAGCTCTAGCAAAGCATATTTTTACTCAGATGACAATCATACAAACACTATCGAAAGCAGACCTAAACATCCCCTACAAAATATTGATTTCTGGGTCTAGTTCTATGCCGAGCTGAGCTTTTGTTTCGGACTGTATGTGGTTTATGATTTGCTGGATATCACTGCTAGTTGCTTTTCCTTTGTTGACGATAAAGCTAGCGTGACCATGGGCTACTTCAGCATCTCCTACTGTATATCCTTTTAGATTGAGGATTCTGTCGGTGATATAGCCGCTGGATGGCACTGGTAGATTGAGTCTGACTTGATCTGCGGTCAGTATATTTTTAAATACACAGCCAGCTGACATTCTGGGTTGGATACTTTTGCGTTTTGCCCATATTTGTGCAGTTTTCTTGGCTTTTGCGACTATTTCCGCATCGTCTGGTTTATAGAGTTCTAGGGTGATATCGACGATAATCACATCACTATTTTCACGAAGTAGGCTCTGATCGTAGCCAAAATGCATATCCTCAAGGCTCACAGTAACTTGTTTATACGAAGTCAGTATTTTGTTTGAATCGTACTCTGGAAACAAAGCCGTCGCACTATGAAAATATTCCGCCAGATGATGTGTGCCGCCGTGGATATTGTTGTACAACGCTCCACCCATGGTGCTCGGGATATAGGCAAACCATTGGAGACCAGTCAAACCTCGGCTGAGAGTGATACTGGTTGCGTAGCCGACATCCACCCCAGAATCGAATTTTACCAAAACTTTTTCACCAATCTCCTCAAAGTCTAAATCCTCAAACGAATACATATCAGATCCAGATTCGCCATGCCTTGGTGGTATTATGGTTTTATCAATGGCTGTGTCCAGACTTGCTTTGTTTAGATTTTTATTGTCCCAGCTCAGTGAGTTTTGCTCATTTACAGCATTTTCTATACTGTTTAATGTAGTGGCAGAATTGCTATTTAAATCGTGAATTTCTATTTTTCGGGATTTGTTGATGATGACTAGACCGTGAATACCATGATCTGGAACCAGCACATTGGCACCACGCCCGAGAATACGGATAGGAATATGATGTTTCACAGCAATGTTCGCTAGCTCGGGAAGTTTTTGAGAATCGTTTAGCTCGACTAAAATATCTGCATTTCCTCCGACACCCCAAGTCGTGTAAGGCGCAATAGGGCAGTCTATTTTGGGAGAAAAGTCCACTATTTCAGATAAAAATCCAGCTAAAGATTCTTGTGTATTTTGATTGTTTTGATTATCAGACATGTCACCACAAATCGTGAAATGAGTTTTTTTTTATGGCAAATTTCCAACTTATTCACCTCTAGATTTTTTGTCTCATACGGATTCACCTAGCCACTGAACTCGTGTGTAATCAATAATTTCTCCTCTTGGGTACGGGCATGAAGGTTGAGTTATTGCTATTTTTCTTTGCCATCCACGTTTAGCTAAAGCGAGTGGATCTAGTTCTAGTTCTTGTTCTAGTTGACTCTCTGGAGCTGTGGTTTCTACTGCTAATTCTAAAATAACTTCACCAATAACTTCCTGAATTTCTTTGCTTACTGGAATAGCTACAATCTGAACTGTGCTTTGAGCTACCCTAAGTCTTTCTAAAGTATCTACTCTCTCTTCTCTGATTACCCCTTCTATTTGGGCTACTAGCTCAGCCTGCTGGTCTTTCATTGTTTCTGTTAGTTCAGATTTGGCTACTGATCGGTAATGTAATATCGTGGTTGCTAGTCTGGTGGCTACCTCTGTGATCATTGTCGATGTTTCGGGGTCTGCGTCATCACCAACTTTTACTAAAATCGTATTTCTTCTAAAATAATCCTGAGAAAGTCCTGTCTGTAGAAATCTCTTTGAACCTTTATGTTTGAATAGTAGGGATCTTTGACCAAATGGAAGTGACTTCACATAGTCTGCAGAATATGTTTCTTCGGCGAGCTGGACATAATCCTCGAGCGTCAAAGCTACGGGTGTTTCACTGACTGCATTGGTTTTTAGTCTTTCTGCTGATTCATTTGTTGGTTTGATCGCAACCGGAATCTCTTTTACTGGGAGATTGAGTTGTTCACATAGAGCTGTGATGAGAGATATTGAGGCAAGTATCGCCACCAATTTAGCAAGTTCAAAATTATCATAACTAGTTATCACTGTCTCAAATGCCATATACTACAAGAAACTTCACAAAAGTGTAGAGATGTCAAACAACTCTTTGATTACGAATAGAGTTCTATCGACCAATCCCTTGATAATAAAACCCTAGCCCTTCGACTTTTTGTTGGTTCAGCATATTTCTACCGTCAAAAATGCAGTTTTGTTTCATTTCTTTTTTGAGTAGTTCAAAATCTGGGTCCTTGAATTCTCTCCAATCGGTGATTATCAGTAGGGCGTCAGCGTCTCGAACAGCTGTGTATTTGTCCTCCACCAGTTCAATATTTAGATTTGTAAACTGCTTTATTTGCCAGTGTGCCTCTGGATCATAGCCAGTTATTTGTGCACCGAGTTTAGTCAATTCCTCTACGATTACCAGCGAGGGAGCCTCTCGAATATCATCTGTATCAGGTTTAAATGCCAGCCCCCAAACTGCAAATTTGAGATTGTTCAGATCCTCCCCAAACTTATTTTTAATCTTTTGGACGATTACTTTTTTCTGGCGATTGTTGGCTTCGATGATAGATTTAGTCATCAAAAAATCATAGTTGGACTCTCGGGCGATTATATTCAGTGCTGACACGTCCTTTGGAAAGCATGATCCGCCATAACCAATCCCCGGACTGATAAATTTGTCCCCAATACGTGGATCTAGCCGTATTCCATTGCATACATTGTCGATATTTGCCCCGACTTTTTCACACAGATTAGCTATTTCGTTGATGAAGGATATTTTCATGGCTAGAAAAGTGTTGGCGGTGTATTTGGTGAGTTCGCTACTAGCTTCATCCATCAGTACCAGTTGCTCGGTGGTCTGCACAAAGGGTTGATATAGAGTTACCATTAAATCTCGAGCTTTTTGACTAGAGCTACCGATGACTACTCGATTTGGGCGAATAAAGTCTATCACAGCCGTACCCTCACGGAGAAACTCAGGGTTGGAAACTACATCAAAATCTACAAGTTTTATTAGGTTTTTGGCTATGTTTTCACGGACTTTTTTGGCAGTTCCTACGGGTACAGTGCTCTTGTTCACAATGACTTTATACGAAGTCAAGACTTTCCCAATTTCGCAGGACACACCTAAAATATAACTTAGATCGGCTGAACCATCCTCCATTGGCGGCGTTGGGAGTGCTAGAAAAATAATATCACCAAATTCTACCCCTTGTTCGAGCGAATCACTAAAGCTGATACGATGCTCTTTGATGCTCTTTTCAAACAGGTCACCAAGCCCCGGTTCGTAAATAGGTATCTGACCACCTCTGAGTTTGGTGAGTTTTTCCTGATTATTATCTATACACAAAACGGTATTTCCAGAATCTGCTAAACAGACAGCGGTAACCAATCCGACGTAACCAGTACCAACAACAGTGATGTTCATAATCGAGGGACTCAGAAATATTTTCAAATAAATGTCAAAGAAAGTATTGTAGAAAGTTTTAAAATAAGTTTCAAGATTAATTATAGTAATTTGTTTTTGAAATATTTTTGAAATAAAGAATTGTTATTTGATAGGTTTTTATTTGTTCTTGACTACACCTAAAATATACTGGAGATGGAAATAATATGATGATGTATGGTACACCGTTTTCTTTAGGGAAACGCACAATGAGACATGCTAATGAGTATTGGAGTAGAAATCGTGAAGATATCTGTGAGTTGGCAGTTCATACAATTGTTTATTTTGTTTCAAGGTCTCAAACTGCAGAAGAGTGTGCTATTGAAGTCAAAAATCGTATTGCATGTCGTGAATCTGAAGAAAGTGTGAGGGATAGAAATCAAACAAAACAGACTCTAGTTAGTCTATCAGTTATTTTAGCTAAAAGAGATGGTAATAGTACATGGAAATATTGGTACGATAGACTTGAAGTATATACAGGCTCACACCGTGGAAATATAACTCCAGATCACTTGCATAAATTTATATTAAGCATTGGTTTTGAAGAGTTTGAATTAGAAGAGTTTTCTTGTGAGGCTGTAGTCAAATGTTTTAACTATCACTGATGATTTAAATTGTCGTTAGAGCTGCTTTACATTGGTTGGATTGTAGGCTACAATAAGTAAAACAGCCGGACTAAAATAACCAAAACAAAAATAACAACAAAAACAGCAGTATGAAGATCTTTAAACACAAATATATTTCCACGGTTGGAGCAGCCCTTTTGATTGTAGTGATGTCGCTCGGACTCATTCGAATTGTCAGCGACCAAGCCGAAGCAGCTGGAGGTGTGCAGCGAATAGACGACACTATGCTCACTGGTAAAATCGGACGCCCTAAAGCTGGTGTCAAAGCCCAAGCCCTACCAAATAACTTTGTAAAGGTTCTCAAGGTTCCATATTTTAATCAATGGGTAGATCCTGTTGGTAGTAGCCCCGAGGAGTATTATGCACGACGTATGTGTAGTGCTGCTTCGTCCACTATGGTGGCTGGATATTTCAATAAAATTGGCTATGACAAAAACAACGAACAGGATGCAAAGCGGTTTATGTATTCTGATCAGGGTTTAAACCTACCGACAAAATGCTCTCAGTTCGGTATCGGTGGTACGTTTGGGATGACTGCCTCTGACAAAAACTGCTGGGCTGGTACAATCTGGAATGTGGAGGCGTACTACAATCGTATTGGTTTAGGTGTGGAGAGACTCGGCGGATGGGTGTACGGTATGGGAAATCTGAGTTTTAATCAGGTAGTAAATAGTATCAATCGCGGACGTCCCGTGGTGATTAGCTCATCTAGCCACTATGTAGTTATCAAAGGGTATACTGACGATGGTCGTATTATAGTAAATGATTCATTCAAGGATGCTTCAAAAGGTCCTGACCGCAAATATATCTATGGCAATGGAAAAGATGCTGTATACGATGTGAACAATATGTATCCATTTGATGCAGCTCGCTACCAAGACCACTATGCAGCTTTTTCAATATACGATCAGTCCAATCCATATTTTGATGATTCGGTAAAACCTACTCCACCTCTAGTAAATAGTGCTACGGGTAAAATATCCTCTGCCCAAGACAATGCTGTGTTTGATGTGCGAGGTGTGGATGGTTCAAATGCTGCCTCGGTGTGGATGTCAAATAACTGGAATGGAATCAATCAAAAATTTGACTATGACCCAAAGAGTTTGATGATCAAAGGGTTAAATAATCGGTGCTTGGCTTTTTTTGGCTACAATTCCTACTCAGACCGACAAATAAGAATGTTTGACTGCAACCCAAATGATGCTCGATTTAGATGGTTTTACAATGATGTCGGATCGCTAGTTAGTGCCACAGACAAGACACAATGCATGGATAGATATAGTGCCCAAGACTCTCGTCAAAATGAACTATATGTCGGTGGCTGTCATTTTTTGAATTTTGGTCGAATGGTGACTAATCAGACATTTATTTTACCAAATGTAGATACTAGTCAACTGAATCGCAACGCCCAAACACTTTATACGAAGTCACAATCTAGCACTGTTTTTAGCACTCTCAATGCTCTTGTAGGTAATCAAATCAGAATAATATTGGCTCCAGTTAGTGCTCAATCAGAAAACCTAGATAAATCAAACTCACAAAGATGGTGGTATGATCAACAATCAGGCGAAATTCGTGGAGTAAATAGTATGTGCCTAGATGGAGGAAACGACGCAAATTGGGCATCGGGATCAGAGGAGTTGAGAATAGCTGGGTGTCATGGTGGTGGAAATCAAAAATGGACAATGACGAGCTCGGGTCAGATTCAAAGCAGATCTCAAAACCAGTATTGTCTAGGGGTAAATTCTATCGCTATCAATCAATTTGTATATATAAAGTCATGCAATTCTAGCAGCACTCTTCAGCAGTTTGGCTTGGGTGGATCAAGCACAGAGGCAACTATCACCACAAAGTCAGGCGGCACAGCCAGAAAAGTTAGTTCGTTTTAATGTATGTCAATGGAAAGATATATAGCTGCAGTCAATGATTTATTTGGAACTCAAAAGAACCGAATATCAGACGCAGAAGTGTATGAGCAAAAACTAGAACAGCACATTCCCAGTGTGAGAAACATTAGTATTGATGCAGAAAATAGAAAGAAATGTCAGGTTTCAGTTTTTTATTATTCAGCGCTTCGTAATCTGTGTCCTTTAGGTAAAACCTTTAAAATGAAAGTTCCAGCAGCGGAGCATCCACATTGGTGTACAATTACTAATATATTAGGGAAAATAAGCATCAAATACACTGACGATGAGAGTCGTTTACTTGGTGGTCACGACAGCTCATTCTCAGCTGAGGTCAATTTTAATAAGAGTAATAATCAATTTGAATTCGTTGTAATTTCCGAAAAGTATTCAGAGACTGGTGTTGGCTCGTATATTCGCGAAATATTTTCATTAATTAGATCGTATTTACGAGTTAGTGAAGGTGGAAAAAGAAAGGGATCAGATTGCTATCTAACCTATAACAATGAAGATTACAGCAAAAGAACTGACATATTAGATAATCCACGATTTAGATCAGCAATCGATTTCTATCTCAAATCATAAGAATATACGAAGTCAATATATCGCAATATTTTTAAATATAAAACTCATAAATTATTTATCATAGAACTGGAATAGCCTGACAGAGGGAGTGGTCGAGACAAATGCTAGCTTTGAATTATGGGCTTGGGATAAAAAGAACACTGCATCCCTCGTGTCATAATAAATTTGGTTTTGGTCTTGGATATGAAATGAGCTCGATTCGTCTATTAAAATAATCTGCTCTATGTCTGAGTAGGGGAGAAAGAGCCCGGCACGTGTAGAAAATATGATTAGATGTTTATCTGGTTGCTCACTCAGAATTTCTTTTAAAGTTTCTTTGCTGTGTTTTAATTTGTCTCCTGAGAATTTTAATAATTTTGCATCTGGGATTTGCGATAGTTCTGTTTTTGCAAAGTTCTTATAGATCTTATCAAGTAGTTTCTTTTCGGGAAAAATAACCAATGATATACGGCTTTTAGCTGATGAAGTAGGGAATAAGTCTATATTGGTTCGTATAATATACCTTATACGTACTGTAATGGGTATTTCCTCTGTTTCTAGGTAAAAAATAGGCTTATTTGGTATTATTTTAGTTGTTATTTTTTTTTCTAAAATTGCTCGTGTTTTATCCCTATTGATCAGATTTTTTTGCATTTCTTTTTCTTGTTCTAATAATCTCATTTCTTTTATCCCAATCAAATCCAAAAATTGCATCGTTGCAGAACAAATCAAATTTAGTGAATTAAATGTATTTTGGCTCAATGAAAAAATAAAACTAATCTGCTGTTCAGATAGTTGAAACGGTAGGATTCGTGTGAGGGGTTTGATCTTGGTCAAGTCAAAATGGATTTCACTCGTCTGAACTTCTTTGATAACAATCCCAAATGAAGACCCTCCACGAATATTCATCTCTACTATTTGTCCCATTTTTAATTGAGTTTGTGTTGATTGAGTTTGCAATTCTGACTCGTAGCTGTATGTCAGATAAACCTGAGGCACTTTTCTATCTGGCAATATTTGATAATACACAAACGAAGATTTTAAA
>JAYWFX010000008.1:0-1776 GCA_043778575.1 bacterium
TTTATTTACTCATATGGTGATGATATTGTCTTTGGTGAAGGAGCTGGAATCAAAGAACTCGTTGCCGAATACGAAAAATCTCACTCTGATATCGTATTGATGTGCACAGAGGTCTCTGATAAAATGATCCCGAAAGTCGGTATAGTAAAAATCAAGGAGGGAACTGCAAATCAAGTCGAGACGATCGTCGAAAAGCCAAAACTCGAAAACGCACCGTCCAAACTAGCCTCAGTTGCTTGCTATGTCTTTACCCCAGTAATCTTTGATCATTTAGATCCTACATATACTGGAGATGTCGGTGAGTTCTTTTTACAAAAAGGTATCGATGAAATTATTGAAAATGGAACCGTCACCGCTGTGACAACTACTGGAAAATGGCTAACCAATGGAGATCCGCTTAATTATTTGATTTCTACAGTAGAGGTAGCACTTGGACGAGAAGATGTAGGAGAGGATTTTAAATCATATCTCAAAGAGAAATTAGCAGACATGTAGTTTTTTGTTAGTTTTCAATATCGTTTTGATTACGCAATAAATCTGCAGTGGAGGGTTCGTCCCTCCATTTTTTTGTGCCTGAAAATCACTGTAATCAACAAAAAACAAAAGGTGTCCAGACAAGACACCCTCATTTCAAACAAATTTCTACACAAAACCCAGACTACTCTACCAAGCTATCCAATATCTCCAAAAGGCGATTGTATTTAGCAACTCTCTCTCCTCTGGCTGGTGCACCACATTTGAGAAAGTCTGCCTGAGAAGCGAATGCCAAATCTGAGATAAAACTATCAGAGGTCTCACCACTTCGATGACTAACAGCGATTTTGTAATTCTGCACTTTTGCCATATTAATGACCTTTGCAGTCTCTAAAATAGTACCGATTTGGTTTGGTTTGATCAGAATTGCGTTAGCTATTTTTTGTTCTACAGCAATAGTTTGAAATCTAGCTGTACTCGTCACAAACAAATCATCACCGACCAGAACGCTCTTTTCTGACATTTTTTCTGTAAGAACCGACCAGCCAGCTATATCATCCTCAGACAAAGCATCTTCGATTGATAGTATATTGTAATCCTTTGATACCTGAGCGTAGTAATCTACTAGCTGACTTGAGGTTAGAGACAAACTATCAACGTTGTAGAGATCCGTTTCTGAATCATAAAACTCTGTTGCAGCTGCATCCAGACCTAAATCACAATCTTCTCGAGTAAACTTTGCATCTAAAATAGCCTGATTTACATACTCTAAAACCTGCGGCATAGTCCCAAGATTTGGAGCAAACCCACCCTCATCACCGACCGCAGTAGCCTCTTTTTGAGTCAGTAAATTCTTTTTGAGTTGATGATACACTTCACTACATAGCTGAATGTCTTTTTCTATATTTCCTGTCTTTGGAATCAACATAAACTCTTGGATGTCGATACTGTTATCTGCGTGAGCACCTCCATTGAGAATATTACACATGATTCGGGGAAATGTGACAGTAGCTGGTAATTCACTAAAATACAAACGTCTTAAATACTGCCATAGTTCTAGTCCATACAGATTTGCAAATGCTCTGTGTGCAGCCTCAGATATAGCTAGCGTAGCGTTTGCACCAAAGGTTGTTTTGGTGTCTGTGCCATCTAACTGAATCAAATATTCGTCTAGTTCCTGAGCACTTGAAAACTCTTTTCTGAGAATTCTACTGGCGATACCTTCGTTGACGTTTTTTACAGCCTTGGTCACACCTTTTCCTCCAAATGCACTACCACCATCTCGAAGCTCTAGTGCTTCAT
>JAYWFX010000009.1:0-1770 GCA_043778575.1 bacterium
ATCTAGGCAGGGAAGATGAGGTAAATAATATTCTCACGCACACGTATCTAGAGTTTAGCAGGTTATTTAATCATGACCTCAGGAATTATTCTAAAAAACAATATATACTCGATATGACCCGTAGGGTGGTGCACAATGAACTACTTATTCGTTTGCTTGGTTATAGTAACATGTCTACACACTGGCAAGACTTTGCTAGAAATATATCACTACTAGGAGATCGGTATGACGTTGAGGGAATTTTCAAGAAACCAGAAGTCTTTCACAGGAATTATATCGTAGTAATTGGTGAGTCAATTGAAGAAATAAATAGTGCCGTGCTTTCATTTTATAGTATTTTTAAGAAAAGTGTTCCTGATCTATCATTGGCTGAATTTATCCTCAATATGATCTCAACCTACATACACGATCTTTAGAGTCATGCGATATATGCAAATATACGAAGCCAGATATTACCTTTTTTATCCTTCAAAATATCCTAAAAAACATCTTTAATATGTCTGTGTCTGTATTTCAATCTGAGGCTGAAAGAGAGGGTCTTCGACTCAAGATTGTTGTGATGATGAGAGATAATGGTTGCTTTAGTGAAGATCAGATTGAGTTTATTGTCCGAAAAAGATCTCGTTACAATCATATAAAACTGGACAGAAATATAGTGTTGTAGGAATTGAATAATAGAAATTGAATTGACTAATTGTCGCCTGTGTGAAAATGAACTGTTTGCATGTCAATCACATATTTTTCTACACAGAATCCCTCAGGGGCAAACCAAAAACCCTGCGATCTGGGAACTGTGATTATGAGTGGTTTAGCTACAGATGGAGGTCTTTTTTTGCCAGAGCGTGTACCTACTTTTACTGCGGAAAAACTACTAGATATACGAAGTCAAAGTTTCTCACAGATCGTACTGGATGTTTTAGATGTATATCTAGACGGGGTCGATGCAAATATCCAAATGATAAAAAGCGAAATAACAAACCGATTCACATTTGAACCAAAACTCATACAATACAGTGATCACAGGTATTTACTTGACCTCAACACTGGCCCCACGTCTGCCTTCAAGGACTACGGTGCAAACACTCTTTCTGCCCTGATGAACGGCTTTCTGAGTACTGAGAATCGACAAAAAACCATCATTGTAGCTACGTCTGGAGATACTGGGTCAGCAGTCGCAAATGCTTTTAAGGATTTTACTGATACGCCAAATATCAACGTAGTTGTGATGTATCCAAAGGGTATGGTTAGTGATGATCAACGTCGACTTATGACCACAATCGGTAGTAGGCAAAAAAGTAATATTTACTGCATCGAGGTGGATGGTACGTTTGATGACTGTCAGAATTTAGCGAAAATGGCTCTCAACGACACGACTATTTGCTCCCAACTAACCTCGGCTAATTCTATTAATTGGGGTCGTTTACTCGGTCAAATACCATACTACATTTGGGCAAAATCTCGCCTGCCACTACAAAATACAAAGACTCATAATACAAAGACTCAAAACACAGATCCCATTTTTTCAGTGCCATCTGGCAATCTAGGTAATATTACAGCTGGTTATTTAGCTCACCTGATGGGGAACACTACCGAAAAATTCATTTTGGCTCACAACATCAACTCACCTGTCGAATCTTTGGTTTTAGATGGTGTATTGGATTATCGAGCTCGAGCTACAGCCACACACTCTTCGGCCATGGATGTGTGTGATCCGAGTAATCTCAAGCGACTGATTCATTATTTTTCTGGTCAAATAAACACTAAAGGTGA
>JAYWFX010000010.1:0-4480 GCA_043778575.1 bacterium
GTATCTTTACTCTGCATCAATCAACATAATCACAACTCTAAGTTTCAATCAATGTCCCGCATGAATGCGGGGGATTTGAACCAAAGAGTGGAGATTAAATAACCATCTCAACCAAAAAAATCACCATCCATCCGAAACTCTCAAATTATTCAATCTACCACTTCGCCACAAACTTAGCTATGATTATGAAAGTGACGTGTTTCCGCCAGATTTTTTCAACGCATCATTTTGGTTTAGTCAAATCGTATTTAGGTACTACAAATCTTACCAATATCGTTCCCTGCTATCTGTAGGTTGCGGCACAGGAGTGGATTTGTTTTTGGTGGCTAATCATGTTGTGGAGGAACAGTCAAAAGACATCCCTAAACTAACCATGACAGATATCAATCCAAACGCTATCAAAACAACTAACAACAATTATTCCTTTTTCCCGAGTAATATGATGTCAGTTGAGGAGTGCGATTTATTCCCAGTCGTCAATCAACAGTACGATTTCTTTTGCTGGAATATGCCATTTTTTAAAAACCAGAGTCACAAGCTAGAAAAATATACGAAAGCAAGAGATGATCCTGAATTTAGCACACTTCAAAGATTTTTACAGACCGTCAGACAGCACTCACACCCAACAACCCATATTATGCTCATGTTTTCACAATTCCACATAGAGGAAATCCACGACCTAATAACACAAAATGGTCTAACGCAAATAGAGTCAACCACCTGTAAAGTCGAGTCACATCTCGGTCAAAAACTCCCATTTGAATTATGTTTTGATACATTTTTAAATCTATACGCACTACTACCAACAGTATAAAATCTAAAACCCTAATATGCAACACATCCAATTCAACAACATAAACTTTCAGACAGAATGGCATCTTCATATAGACTGCTTTAACACTGAACCAAATTATCTCGAAAATGCAATCCCAGAGTTTTTTCAAAATGGTGGTAAGATTCATAACTTTGATCATTATATACGCGATAACCCAAATATCTCAGAGTTTCACGGCAACGAACCGATTGAACATGTTTCTCAATACTGGCGAGGTGAAGTAAACTTTGAAACATTGTTAAAAGCTCAAACAGATATCTGGCTAAATATCTTAAAAACGAAAGGATTCAAAGGTTATTTAGAGTACGAATTGGTGCAGGCGGTTGATACAAACGATCGAAAAATGGTAAATTATGATGATATAAAAAAACTTCCAGCCTTTGACACACACAGAACTAAAAAAATCTTAAATGTCCAAAATCTATTTTTTGAAGTCCATTTCACTGTACCATTGCGTTTTATACACAATAATCGTCATATCTTTAGACAACTATCGCTCAGAGGTGTATCACTCAAAAAACGAGATGGTCAGAGATATGCTGTACTTACTGCATTGTACGACAATATAGACACTGCATGTATGACATTTGAATACTTGTATAGTCTACAGACTGGATTCGCCCTCAAAATCGAGCAAAAATATTTTGTGCTACCATACCCGGATCAAGTTTTGGAGGTAGGAGTCGTGGAGGTTTGCTAGTTTATCTCGTTGGTAGAGTATTTGATCCCGCCTGTTCTGATCAGAATTGAGGGTTTGATAGGCGGTATAGAGGCTGATGGGCACTCGCTGAGTTTCTTGATGTTTGCACTATAGCTCTGGGTAGGTGTCACATTTCCATTGAGATCTGAGGCAAAGTAGCTGACTATATACTGCCCAGATTCTACATAGAGTGGCTCATTTTGATTTGTGCTTTGAATAGCGAGTGAATAATCACCATTTGCGGCAATCGTCGGTTTAAAAGTGTATTTAGGGTTAGACTCACCTGTTTTTGTCAGACTTACTACAACCTCTCTCACGTTACCTACTCCTTGGTTATCCGATACATTACCAAAAATTGCACCACCGCAGCTATAGGGATCGCGAACAGAAATGGTTGGGGCAGATGTATCGATAACCGCGAGATCACTGAATTTTATAGTACCATCTCTATCTCCTTGAGCTATGCTTGGATAAGAGGAATAACCATATTTGTTTCCATAAAAATCACCATAATTTAGTCCGATTCGTATATTTGTGTTTGGATTTACATCGGTAATATCAACTGAATCACAGGTAACAATATTAGAGACAGACTTGCATTTTGACGAACGATTTAGATCTACTGGGACAATTTCATCAGAAGTACCTGTCTGAGAGTATGTCTTCATGTCAAAACTGCGAAGCTCAGAAAGTAGTCTCCCAGATCGAGTCGGATACAGGCATTTGAGTAGTTTTCGTGCAGTTGGGGTGACAGTTATAGTACAGTTTGCTTTGTCAAAGGATTGATCGTAATCAAATTGAAAATTCACATAACCTACAGAGCTCGGTGCAGTTTTAGGGATAATTGTACTAGTACCACTATATTGATTGAGGATCGTGTTGATATGTCTTCCGTTTACTAAACCATAGCTTACATTTCCTGAGTAATCAGAACTCATGAGTGAGCTGAGTGTGGGTTTTGTGGGAGAATTAGGATCGTTATACCCTGAAAAACAGCCGTCTTTTACATACCCTACTTTGGTCTGATTTACTTGATAATCTAGAGCGTCTTGATATGTGGTGTATGTGCTTGGGTCAGCAGTGACTGGGTCTATACCAATATAATTATACCAACTCTGAGCACTGGGAAATTCAGCCAAAAACACTTGTGATGTAAAGGCATCTGTCTGACCAGCTAAAGTACCCCACCAAGACTCTGCAGTAGCTTGATCTGGAGCACAATTAGGATAACGTACCCTACCCTCAGTTGATCCAAACTCACTGTATTCATCACCCAATCCAAATAGTGAGTGACCTAATTCATGATTCAATACACCGATCTGGTAGTTACTTATTGACCCGTCAGTATTGCTTTCGACGTACCAAGTATTTACTCTGTCTGGATAATATTTTGTGATCGTGTGGTCTGTGTCCGAAGTATATTCTATATTTGCATAATTTGCATTGCTTCTATTCTCTGCAAAAACTGTACCCGTCCAAGGGGAAACAAATACAATTGCGACGTTTTTTAGACCCAAAGTATTGTTTTGATTGGATATTTCATTTGATAGATTCTGGTAGTTTAAATCGTTGTAGGGCTCGTTGTAGTTCCAAAAATTAAATTTAGTACGCTGTGATTTAATTGGTTCAAGCTCTAAAAACCCTTTTATTAAATCTGCATTGAGTAGCAGTTGTTTTTTATCAATATTATCAGCGACAAAGCTTTGGTAAGTGTTGAGTCGATTACTAGGAATTTTGTCAGAATACACAAAAACTACATTGATTCTATCGAGGGTTTTATCGTTTCCCAAATCACTACGAAGTGGGGTGAGTTTTGTCGAATCAACATTTAAATAGTCATTTCGCTGAGATGTACCACCAGATCCACCTCCTTGTGGTTGTATTCTCTTATTTGATTCATTCTGTTTTGGGGCTGATTCCAGATCTTGAATTTTTGGTCGGGTTTTAGCTAGTAAATTCACGTTTCCAACAAACAAAAACCCCACCAGCAATACTGAAATAACCAATACTTTATTACACCTCATTCCTAATTTTCAGTGTCTTTTCTAAAAATGTATCAACTATTTATATAAAAGTTATTTGAGTTTTATTTCTAAATTTTTCTATTTTACAAATTCAAAGTCGGTGGCTAGCCGTTGTGCTCCGTCCAATAAAAGTTTTTGAACTGCTGTATCTTTGGTCACTAAATCGTACATACATTTGTCTGGAAATTCACTTGATTTAGTAAAATCAGTAGCGTAAAGCGGGCATTTTTTTAGCGTGGCTATATTTGCGACTTCGTCATACTCAAAACTCTTGGAGATATTAAAATAATTGTTTCCTTTTTTCCCTACGATATGCACTGCAGGGCTAAGCCATTCACTTTGACCCTCGAGAGACACAACAACCTGATAAGAATCAACGTGTTTCATTTCTACATCCTTTATTTGACTAGAGTATTTTACCGCAAAACCACCAACACAGTAATCTCTAAAAAATTCACTCACGCTACTGTTATATTCACTTCCATCCTGTAGAAACCCCGCAACACTTTTTATACTTTCTGAGCTTCTAGTCGGATTTGTGATACTACTATATACCATACTCGATAGATACACCTCTTTGCCAGTTTCTGATTTTCTGGTCATACCCTTTAAACCGTCACCACACTCACTACCAAGTGCCTCAGTGCCACTACCGTCTACAACCTTGGTAAATTTTGATTCGTTAGCTAGAGTCATATCTACCGTATCAACGGTCGTAGTTTTTGTGTCTTCTGATTCTGAAATGGCAGACTTTTGCTCAGCGTCAGATGGTTTGGTTTTTTCTGATCGAGTTTTTACTGAGTCGAGAGCTTGGGTGTCTGGCAGTATAGCATTTGCAGTTTGCTGAGATTTTTGATTAGACTTTTGAAAAGTTGCCACCCCAAATCCAACCCCAAAGATTGCAAAAAGAGAAACAACTGC
>JAYWFX010000011.1:0-1673 GCA_043778575.1 bacterium
ATGAGGATTATTTCTTTGACGAAACGATTGAGATGTCTTATTATGGGCATACAAAACTCTTTATGCTTACACACAATCAAACACCAGAAAGTAGCTATAAAAACCTCGGTAAATGGAATTTCTTTATGGGAATTTTGCATTTAGTCCAAGGCGTCGCTATGTGGACAATCTCAAAGGAAAACACGAGAGAAATATTTTTAAACCTACCAAAACCAGACCCAGTGAAACGAATGTTTGGAAACGCTATTGAAAAATGGTACGATGTAAATCTCGGTCACACGATCGCAGCTTTTTTGTTTTTATCAGCAGCAGCTCATTTTATCACCGTGATTCCGAGCGTATACAAATGGTATATCAAAAACCTAAAAAATAAGATCAACTATATTCGCTGGTACGAGTACGCACTGTCTTCATCGGTCATGATATATGTAATTAGCGTTCTAAATGGGATAAACGACGGTATGCTCTTGTTTGCTCTCGTCGGTCTCAATGCAGCCATGAACCTATTTGGAGCCAGTATGGAAATGCACAACTCTACACTGCGTAAACTAGCCAACCACCAAATCACTACCAAGACAGTTTTGGATGAAAACGGCGAAGTGATCGAGATGGATACGACTGACGGCGACACATACAAACCTAACTGGTCGCACTTTGTATTTGGTAGTTTTGTAGGGATTTTGCCTTGGATTATTTCTGCAGTATATTTCTTTGTTTCGCTCGATCGGCTAGGAAGCGTCGCAGATTTACCATCCAGAGTAAAAGATGCTCTCAATGTAGTAAAGTTTATATTCCCAGCACTCTTTGTATTTTTCAACTGCTTTGCCATCAACATGGTTCTCCAGTACAAAGGCGTCGGCAAATGGAAAGACTATGTATTTGGCGAGAAAGTATATATAATACTCAGCTTGGTAGCTAAATCATTTTTAGCATGGTTCATCTGGGGCGGCACACTGAGATAATTCATGCACTCTCAAATAAGTCACTCACCATCTCTAAAAAACCTATACTCCTCTACATGAAGGAGTTTTTGATTGTCGCTAGTTCTACCATATTGAGCTGATAATCTCCCACCGAGTTTTTTTGCTAATTTTAGACTAGGAGCGTTTCGTCTATCAACTGGATAATTGAGGTATTTGACTTCTTTGTTGGCTAATATGATATCTCTCATCTGTGTGACAGCTTCACTTCCGTATCCCATATTTTGAGCTGATTCTTTTAACCAAATATAGATTCTAGGAATAAAAGTATTGACTTCGCATAATCCTAAGCAACCGATAAATTCCCCACTTTTTAGTGTCATAACCAAATGGATGTAGTTTCCCTGTTCGTTTTGAGATTGTAGATATTGACTTCGTATTATGATATCATCAATAGATTTATAGGCTGATATATCCATGAATTCAGCTACTTTTTCAGTATATTCAGCAAAGATATCAAGTACAAACACTGCAGATATTTTACTAAAAACTATTCTTTCAGATTTGATTGGTAGTTGAATTTTGAGCATAGTATTCTTGTTGTGTGTAAAGCTTTTGTCTATCATTTGATGTTGATTTCTAGGAATCTTTCTCGATATATACCAAAACCCACCTCAACTTTCTAACGCTGACGCCTAGCTTGATAGAATCTTAGAAATATTAGTAGATAGTTGTAATGTATGAACAAGACAC
>JAYWFX010000012.1:0-1658 GCA_043778575.1 bacterium
GCCAGTATGGTACAACCTAGATACCAACCCTGAACGCAAGTTCTGGAGCTACGAGGAGGTGAACCCCGCTTCTTCGCAGCAGCCCCTTAATAAGGGGCAACAAACTGAGAACATTCACTTTGCGATATCTCCGACCAGACCTACAACTGCAGGCAACTGGGTGCAGGAAGAAAAAATCCTTGATACTTGGTTTTCGTCCTGTCTATGGCCACTATCTACACTCCGCTATATCGACTTTGTGGATTCTAAAGAAAACACTGATTTTGCCAAGTTTTATCCAACGCAAGAAATGACCACTGGTAAGGATATTTTTTATCAATGGATAGTCCGTATGACCACACTCTGCTACTATTTTACCGCTGATATTCCATACACGGATTTGGTTATAACTCCTACCATCCTAGATGATAAAGGCAAAAAAATGTCAAAGTCACTCGGAAATGGTATGGATCCAGTCGGACAAATCGACAAATACTCTAGTGACGCTATGCGTATGGCTATGCTCGGCGGGATAATACCAGACAGAAATATCAAGATGGGCGGACGGCTAGCCGATGAACTCTGCGAAAAATACAGGAACTTTGGCAACAAAATGTGGAACATCGCTCGATTCTTTGAGTATCAGGAGGATAAAATCAACAGTCAAAATAACTTGCCAACATAGGCAAAATAATCGATAATTAGTAGTAGTGCTATAAAAAATATGCTAAAATCTATTTCTAATTTTTACTTTGCTTAAAACTCATTTAGTCTGCACACACCAAAACTGCAATACTCAATCCGTTATCAATTTGCACTTTTCAAAAACTAACCCTATCTAGTTCTCTCTTGATAAAAGTGAAAAGTGGGGGCTGGGTCTCCCGGTCCAAAGCCTCGCCACGGCAGGGAGATGTCCAAAGGACATAGGGATTTTTATATGAACGTGGAACTAGTATAAAGAGAAAATCTCATTTCATTCAAATTTTTTATTTTTGTAAAGACTAATATGCAAATTCTCCAAGCCGCTCTATAGACCACCTCAAAATCACTGCCTAAATATCTCATAATAACTGCGTGTAGCTTTCTGATACTTGCAACTTTCGTATTCGCTGTATTCGTAGCAGTTTCCAAAATCCAATAAATCAACCTACAAAACCTTGGTAAATAAATTGTCTAGTTCGCCTGATTGTTGTCCATGGACCCGATATCGCGGCAGCCCGAATGTATCATTTTCAAAATCAGAGATACTTGACTTGGGACTTTGGGTTGTAGTTGCGAACAAATAGCCTGATTCTTTAGCAATTCGCTCACTGGTAGCATTCCATTTACCAAATGGATACACGAGGTGAGAGACGGTTATCCCTAACTTGGATTCTAGGGTTTTTTTACTCTCTTGCATTTCGTAGGCCACCTGCCCTGCTGTTAGCTTTTCATCTATCCCAAATCTGGAACAGGGTTTGTAGGTCGTGTCAACTGGTGTATTTTGGCTGAATGTTCCATCGGCATTTTTGAGAGTCATCGGACAATGGTCAATAGTATGAGAAGATATCCCATGTCCACGGGCCACGACCTCAACTAGTTCATCCCAATTCATAAACTCGCCGCCATTTGCACCCGTCAGAATAGCTATATCAGCCTTGTAGCCGTACTTTTCGAGGATTGGCAGCGCATTGTCAAAA
>JAYWFX010000013.1:0-12207 GCA_043778575.1 bacterium
TTTGATATATTCAAACCAAAGATAACTACCCTCATACCACTAGGAGACGGTACCATCTGGGCAAGTGTAGAAGACTATGAAAGAGTTGATCTCATCTACCTAAAACCCACAGGAACCAATGATGGTAAATCCAAAGGAAACGGCTTTGATCCAATAGATGCTAAATTCAATTATTCAGACATTACAAAAGCTAAATCAATTGCCAGTAAAAACGATCTATCAAAAATCAATCCAGATCCAAAGACTATAGATGGCAAAGGAGTTCCCTACATCTCAAAAGATGATGCTGAATATGCAGCAAAGAAAGATGAGGCAAACAAACCTGAAAACATAGCTTTTGATCTCATTGATTTTGTTGATTATAGCTCTACTAGGGGGGTGGGTGATTTTGGTATTCTAAAATATGATGGTAAATACGACACTCTTCAAAAGCAGTTTAATGGTTCATCTGGTAGGAGAGGTATTAATGGCATCAGCCCACTTCAAACATTCCCAAAAGAAAACAATCACACTGAATACCAAGTAAAAATCACTAACAATCCTAGAGTAAAATTCCTTGCTTTCAAAGTAGAGTGTGCTCCAACAACACGCTGCGATGGAACTAATAACGATCTTCTCAAAGCAGCCAATATCGTCCTCAAAGATCGTACCATCATCCCAGTCCCAATAAATGCAAATGGAGAGTTTGACTTTAACAGTGTAAAGAGCCAGTGGGAGTAAAGAAGGATAGGGATCAAACCCAATGACAGTCTAACGTTTAGATGTATACACAGAAATTATGGGGGAACTAGTGGATACTCAACAGATATGATCCACGTACTAAATACTTTGTTATCCCAGAAAACAATGCACCAACCATCAAGCGATGTATTAGCTCAATATCTCTCTGCAACACCAGTACAACAATTGCACAAATAGAGGGGGTTAAGGCGGGGGTGGATTGGAATCAAGAGCTAAGTCTTGGATCAGCTTCAACAGTAATAAGTTATCGCAACAATTAAAGTAAAATATATGTTCAAAACTCTTAAAAATAAATTAGTTTTTACTATAGTAATAATACTATTGATTCTTGGAGGATTTTCGCTCTATTTCTTCAAACAATACATTGATTATTCTAAATTTAAAAAAATAGCTGAATCAGAATTTGTTGGAAAGCAAACAAAAATGGGTGACTTTTCAGATACAAAACGTTGGAATGAAACTGAAAAAGAATTTGTACTAACAAAGCTAGATTTTCAAAAGCCAGTCTACACCTATATAACACATTATGGTAAATATATAGATCCAGCTCAAGATAAAAAAGATTCAAAACAGTTTCAAGTTATAGTAATTTACTTCGAGCGAACAGGTCTGGACAGTTTGAAAGTAATAGATTTCAACCAAAATACAATTTATAAAACAACTTGGGATAAATCAATACAGTCAGCCAAAGAGACAGACCTTTCAAAAGTAAATGATTACAAAGATCAAGAGATAAGACACCTTGAACCTAAGTCTGTCGAGCAAATAACCGAACAACAACAATCCTACCAAAAAGCATTGGAGAAACAGAAACAAAAAGATGATAATGATAGAAAACTAGGAATACTACCATTTGATGAATACATAGCTAAATGTCTAGACGACAAAGGTATTTCAGGAGATGTACTAGAAAAAGACTACAGAGAGTGTCAATCTGGTTATTACAAAGATTTTGCTAAAGCAGGGGGAGTAAAAAGTGAATGAGGATATTTAAACTAGAATATGGGTTAAGAGTCGATTGAGCTGTAGAGTAATGCAATTTAATTTAGCCAACCATGCCAATTCATTATCTAATACACAGTTGACAAACATACTCTTAGTTTATGTTCATAGAAACAAATTTACCAGAATGACCCACTTCCATTAATTTAGACATATACTTCTCTTCTTGGTATATTATTGCATTACCAACTGCTTTAGTATTTGCATGAATTTCTCTTTATTTCTTCAAACAATATACTAACTATTCTAAATTTCAAAAAAATAGCTGAAATTGAATTTGTTGGAAAGCAAACAAAAATGGGTGACTTTTCAGAAAAGCTTTTGCTAAAGCAGGGGGAGTAAAAAGTGAATGAGGATATTTGAACTAGAATATTCGTATTTTACAATCTAAATACCATAATAATCATCCTATGTGATGATACAAGTCCCCGAGCAAATAGTAGCATTCTCCAGTATTCAGCTATATCCCAAATACCTTAGCCATAATCCAGATACTCATCCGCTCTGGTAAAACTTTTCGTAAAAAGAGTAATATGTGAGCATCCATCCCAGCTTTGTATCGGAGCTTGGATGAGTGATCTGTAGCTGCCTTGTAGATAATGTTAGCTACCATTTCTGGAGATGATCCTCTGGCTTCTGTTTTGAGATACTCTTTTTGGATTTTAGTAAATTCTGGTTGATAATCTATAGTTTGCTCGCTCATGGTAAATTCTGGCGATCGATTGTAAAAGTCAGTTTTGATAGCCCCCGGCTCGATGATTTTGACTCTGATTCCAAATTGTTTGAGCTCGTAACTCAGCCCTTCACTGAATCCATCAACTGCCCATTTAGTAGAGTTGTACAAAGAATAATAAGGAAAAGTCAACCTACCGCCGATACTAGAAACATTGATTATTGTACCAGATTTATTTGCTCTAAAGTGGGGTAAGATAGCTTTAGTACATGCAAAAACACCTCCAATATTTGTCCCAAATTGCTTTTCTACCTGATCATCAGTAGCACCTTCAAACGGCCCTACGAGTCCATACCCTGCATTATTAACCATGACATCGATTTGCCCAAACCTCTCAATTCCGATGCGAATAGCAGTTTGTATGGTATCAATTTTGGTTACATCTAGCTTTTCGACTAGAATGTTTGAGTACTTTGCAAAACCTTTTTCTTTTTCTGGGTTTCTCATGGTGGCTATCACATTCCAACCCCGAGTAGCAAACAAAATAGCTGTAGATCTACCAATACCAGTGGAGGATCCTGTTATCAAAACTGTTTTACGGTGGATTTCTTGACTATTCATATAGTGAAACCAAGTCGTAAAAGTCAGCTTTGTGTCAATAGATTGCAAATAAATCCGATAGACCTTTGCTTGCTAGTAAATCACAAAATTCGGGACGACAATTTGCTACAATTGTTTGGATATTGAGTTGAAAAAGTAGTGACATTAGGTTGGTCGGGAAACTATTCTCGTAGTCACAATGCAGGTATTGGATGCTGTTTGTTAGATCCCGAAAATCTTTTCCTTCAAAGGTAGAATTCCTTTGTATTTCAGTGCAAACAATAGTTTTTAAGCGTGTCGTATCTATGCTGCTATAATCAAATTTTAGATGTTGATCCAATATTATTACAATTTGGTTATCACCTACAGTATCCCAAAATCCTAGATCATCGATCAAAACCCCCATTTCATTTTCAAATACTTTCGGCGAGAGATGGAGTAACCTAGGAATAAAAACTGATGGTCTGTGATTGGTATAAAAATGAAAAAACCTCTGATTGAGTTTATCTGAATTTAGTTTGAGGCAGTGAGTTGTGACTGATACACCGTGTTTCCGTAGGAGATCAAAGCCTTTTCCGCTGACGTCTGGATTTGGGTCATCAGATCCGACCACCACTCTGGGTATGCCGTGTTTGAGTATGAGGTGTGCACAAGGCGGAGTTTTTCCTGTGTGAGAGCACGGCTCTAGTGTCACGTAAATAGTAGACTCAGATAGTATGCGATTTGTTTCAGTGTCGTTTGTGATATCTTTTTGAGTTTCTACAAAGTTTTTTATGCAGTTGACCTCGGCGTGTGGCCCACCAAAAAACTGATGATAGCCTTTACCAATAATCACATCTTTGTGTACAAGTACAGCACCAACCATTGGATTTGGCATTGCTCGAGGAAAGCCCAGTTGAGCCTCTGTGATTGCCTGAGACATAAAATATTCATCCCTATCTTTTTGTAGCACTGAGTACATAGTCTTAGTTATCGAAAATATGTCTATCTTGGCAAGCATGTCTGTGCTACATTTGAATCTGAGGTTTGAACTTGAAAGGGAGTTTAACGGGAATTAGACAAAAACCCAAACCCATGAATAAATTTCACTAAATGTATGAATTAGATAGATTAGAGATTATTGAAGGAGATAGTCGTGATATTTTGAGTAAATTTTTGGATAATTCTGTTGACTTGATTGTGACATCTCCACCATATGCTGATCAAAGAAAAAGCACCTACGGCGGCGTCACAGTAGACAAGTATGTAGAATGGTTTTTGCCAATTTCGCAAGAGCTTTTGAGAGTATTGAAACCAACCGGCACCTTTATTTTAAATATCAAGGAAAAAGTCGTTGATGGTGAGCGAGCTGTGTTTGTGATGGAGCTCATTTTAGAGATGAGAAAGCAGGGCTGGTTGTGGACGGAGGAGTTTATTTGGCACAAAAAGAATTGTCACCCCGGGAAATGGTCAAACAGATTTAGAGACTCGTTTGAGAGGATACTTCAATTCAATAAACAGCGAAAATTTAGTATGTATCAGGATGCTGTCAAAGTTCCGATTGGAGATTGGGCAAAAACACGCCTATCCAAACTGAGTGACAACGACAAAACTAGAATGGACTCAAAAGTAGGTTCTGGATTTGGGAAAAATATCTCTAATTGGGTAGGCAAAGAAACCGTGTACCCTACAAATGTCCTGCACCTCGCTACAGAATCGGCAAATAAAAATCATAGCGCAGCCTTTCCTGAGTCTATTCCTGATTGGTTCATCAGGCTGTTCACCCAAGCCGATGATTTAGTCCTAGATCCTTTTCTTGGTTCTGGAACTACAGCTGTGGTAGCAGGTAGGCTCGGACGCAGATGTATTGGAATAGAACTACTCCCAGAGTATGTGGAAGTTGCCAAAAAGAGAATTAGTACAAACAACACTATGATTATATGAAGATAATCGATCAGCAAAAACTCGAATCATATATTTCTACCTCTGTAGTTGATACGTTTAATAAAAAACGATTGTCACGACTAAGGGAATTAGATATTTTGAGAGTATTAAAAAATAAAAACCCTTATTTGTTCAAGGCGAAATCACTCAATACTCCTGAAGAGATAGTAAAGTCAATTCTAGAAGCATATTTGTCATCACAAGAAGAAACTTTTTTTGGAGATATAATGGAGGGTTTGGCAGTTTATGTGTGCCAAGAAGTTTTTGGAGGAATCAAGCTGGGCAAAGATACAAATGGAAATCCAGATATTATATTTTTGCGAGAGGGAATTACATATTTTGTAGAGGTAAAATCAGGTCCTAAATGGGGAAATAGCAGTCAACTCGCAAAGCTTAAAATCACTTTTAAGAGGTTACGACAAGAGTTGATTGAGAGGGGTGAAGATGTAAGTAAATATGAAATGGTAAATGGTTGTATTTATGGCAAAGAAAATAATTATCAGCGTTCAGATTCAGATAGACAAAAGCATTATCTAAAAATTTGTGGGCAAGCTTTCTGGGAGCTGATTTCTGGGAGTCCGACATTTTATACAGACATAGTATTACCACTATCAAAAGAAACAAGTAAAAAAGATGAAACCTACAAGCAAGAATTTGATAGTGCAATTATTCGTTCAGCTCGAATTTTTTCAGAGCATTTCTTGTCAGAAGACAGAGTAAATTGGGAAAAACTTATATCATACATTTCAAAAAACATAGATTAATATGCCAGACAAACTACTATTACAGATTCGAGATATTCACAAAGCCTACGGGGAAAAGATTATTTTTGAGGGGGCGGGAGTGTCGATTATGGAGAAGCAAAAGATTGGGGTTATTGGTCGAAATGGGGCTGGGAAAAGTACCCTGTTTAAAATGATAATGGGTGATGAAGAGGCTGATTTGGGGAATATTGAGCATCTTCCTGATCTACGACTTGGGTATATTCCGCAGGTTGATCCATTTACACCAGATGAGATTGTGCTTGAATTTCTGCAGCGTTATACTAAAAAAGAAGATTGGGAATGTTCAAAGGTGGCTGCCCAGTTTCAGCTCAAAAACGACCTCCTCAAAGTCAAAATTGGTTCACTTTCTGGAGGTTTTCAGATGCGTGTCAAACTAGCTGCGACTCTGCTTTTTGAGCCTAATCTACTGCTACTGGATGAGCCTACAAACTACTTGGATTTATCGACTTTGATTTTGCTGGAAAAGTTCCTGAAGTCATTTAGAGGTGGGTTTTTGTGTATTACTCACGATCGAGAATTTATCAAAAAAACGTGTACCAGTACCATGGAGGTAGAGCATGGTCAGATTGTGTTTCATCCCGAACCGCTGGAAGAGTATTTAGAGTACAAAGAGGAGCAAAAAGAGCTGGCAGCTTCAGCAAACAAAACCATCGAAAATAAACAAAAACAACTCAAGATCTTTGTGGATAGGTTTGGATCAAAGGCGAGTATGGCAAAATCTGCTCAGTCAAAGATAAAACAAATTGATAGACTTGAGAACAAAAAGATCGGTATTGCTCATGCACTTTCGACCGTTCAGATGCATATTCCACCTGTGATTGAACGGACTGGGCCCGCTTTGACTCTAGATAATCTCGACATTGGCTATAAAACCAAGGATGGGAGCTACAAGATTATTGCTAGCGGTATCAGTTTGGAAGCAGAAAAAAGCAGAAAAGTAGCTATTTTAGGAGATAACGGGCAGGGGAAAAGCACTCTTCTCAAGACTATGGCTGGGTTTTTGGATCCTATTTCGGGGACTTCTGTTTGGTCAGCTGGGCTCAGTGTTTCATTTTATGCTCAGCATGTAAATCTAGCTTTGGATCTCGATGAGACTGCAGAGAAATACCTCAGACGGATGGCGATGTTTGGTACCAAGGATGATATAATTTTTAGGATGATGGGAAATTTTCTCTTTAAAAAGGCTGATTCTCAAAAACCAATTGGCGTAATGAGTGGTGGAGAAAAAGCACGACTTTGCCTAGCTGGCATGTTTTTGACTGGATCTGATGTGCTTCTACTTGATGAACCTACTAATCATCTTGATTTTGAGACTGTTGAGGCGATGGGAGCAGCTCTCGGGAAATTCAATGGCACGGTTTTTGTGGTTAGCCACGATCGTACTTTTGTGAATTTGATTGCCAATGAAATCTGGGAAGTAGGCGGCGGTCTAGTAAAACGAGTTTTGGGGAGCTATGAAGACTATGTATGGCAAAAGGAACAACAGGCAGAAATGGAATCAAAAAGTAGTCCATCACAGCAATCATCTTCAATTTCAAATGATGTGGCTTCTCTACAAGGTTCAAACAAGGTTGTCAGAGATCTCAGTAAAGAACAAAGAAAAAGACTATACGAACTCAACAAGGAACTAGGAAAAATTGAAAAGAAACTAGCTAATCTCAAAGCGTCAGGATCACCAGAATTGGGAGTGGTCGAGGCGAAATGGATGGAGGTGACAACGGAAATAGAGTCTTTGTCCTAAAAACAATTTGTTAGCTGGGTTGCCCATTGTAGTTGTTCATTTCATTTTCGATCTGGATCGGTTTTTTGGCACCTTGAATTTTTGAAATATAATCATAATAATCCGACACAGAACCAAACAGGGATTGTAAAAAATGCGGATCTCTCATGGAGTTAATGTGATTTCCAGTTGTGTTCATATTGCATATATTTCTACTGTTTGTTGGATTTGTGAGCCCTTGGATACCAGCAAAATGTTGATGATATATATCACTTTTTGACACTGTATCTAAGAGTTTATGAGCTAATTTAGCAAATGGTAAAACAGTATCATTTATGCAGGTTATGTTTAATACGTACACGTTTTTAGTTTCCATTTGCTTCACTCTATCCTCATTATTTAACATGTTGGCGTCAGAGTTTGCAGCAAATAGTACTATGAGTCTCGGTGGTTCATTTGGTTGTATTTTTGATAGCATTTCATCAAACGCATCGTTTTTGATAGCTTGGTCGATGATTTTAGCTCCAGTAGAGTAACCAACCACAATCGAACCTACTACCATGTCCATGCAGTCTTTGATTGTTTTATCGTTTCCAGTGGTGTGAATTTCTGCTCTGTATATCATTGGTGCTGAGAATATGAACTTTCTCTTAGCCAGCTCTTGATTAGTCCATGTTTGTATATTAAGCAGTTCTGAAAAATAGTGGTGATAAGGGTGTTCAATCTTTGATCTTATAATTGAATCAATGTTACTTAATCCATTAGTGCAATTTAGTTGAATAAATGTGTCTCGGACTCCTTCTGAAAAATCTACTCCTCCAGTGAACCCGTGCAGGAAATGAGTTGATAGTATTGTGACCGAGAGATTTATCTTTTTGACAGCATCTATGACCCTAGAATCAACGTTTTTGTATCGAGAAAAATAGAGCTCTCGGATACTTTTTATACGATTTTCATATTTTCTTAGGGAGTCTTTTTGTAGCTTCGTCAGCAGTTGGTTTCGTGACGCTAATTGTATTTTTATCAAGACCGATTCCAACGCTGATCTGAGTTTCTGTTGTTCAGGATTTAACTGATCATAATCATACATCCTGTAGTCGACTGAGCTATTCTGATAGGTTTCTGATAATCTACCCTGTCGGCTAATTAAATCAAGGGGTGTGACCACATTATTTATGTTATGTATTTTAAAAAAGTTTTTATGGTCACTTTATCCCCAAAACCAAATCTACGTATACTTGATTTCGAGGATATTCGTGATTGTCTACATGTATTTGACCAAAGCCTCAGCTACATTTGCTCGTGTACCATTATCAAATTGTACGTATAGCATTTGGTATCTGACACCATTGATGTCACAGTAGCCAACCTTTTGTTTGAGAGTAGCCATGGCACCATTTGGCATCGAACCAAATCTATTGCAGGTGGCACCTCGTAGATTGATACCTCTAGCTGAGTTTACCATGATTCTTTTACCTGAAGGGGTTGAAGATCCTTGTGATGGTGTAGCCACACTAGTTGTAGGTGTGGTAGTTGGGGTAGTCGATGAAATTGCTGCGTTTGCAGTCAAACCGCCGAGCATTGATCCAGAGAGAGCTACTACTGAGAGAGCTGAAAGAGAGAAAGATAAGAATTTTTTCATAATTTTATTGGTGTATTAATTAAATGGTTTATGATAGTTTGTATATTTGTTTTTGCAGTTTTGTGATTACGTACCCACAACCTGTTTTCAAATAACCAATTGAGTATGTGGTAAAAAAAGTTGATTGACAAGCACAGTTGAATTATCTACTTATTACTACCAATATGTCTAAAAATGTAAAAATAGGTGCGGTAGTTTTGGTTGTTATTTTGTTTCTAGGGAGTCTAGGATTTGGTGTAGATTCGTTTATGAAAAACAAGGAGTTGATAAAATATAGCACTGAACTCAATACGAGGATAGACAAGCTTGAAAAAGAACATCAGAAAAAGCACGATGACGAGATGAAAATGCAACCAAAACCCGGTGATGTTTCTACACTCCCTACACCTGCAACTCCCGAAGATATAGCTTTTTTAAAGAAACAAGAAGAGGGGAAAATGACAAAAACCAGTTCTAATCTGACAAACTATAAATGCTGGGATTTTACTGTAAAATATAACCCAAGTGCACTCCAAATTGGATATATGGGAGTATCTGATCTCGTGAAAAAGTCTGATGCCAAAACTGTAGCTGACGCCTTAGAATCTATACAACCTGAAAAATTAGGATACTGCAAAACACTGACAAATGCAGATGGATCAAAATATGGTTATATTTCTATGTTTCCTGCTGGTACACCGCTTCCGTGCTATGGGTGTGATGGAGGATTTGCATTTATTGACGGACGGTTGGATAGTTCAGCAAACGAATACAACACCAAGGGTATTACAAACTCCAAAAACCTCACAAAAACTGGAGCTACAAATGTCCGCACTTTTGACTATGATAGTACAAATTTTGCAGAGGGCTTTCCATTGGTCTCAAAAGTATATTCCTTTACCACAAAAAATGGCACTTACTCCTTTAATCTCCACAAAGATAGCTATAAAAATGCTAAAATAACCCAAGACCAAGCAGAAAAGCAATTCCAAGATTTGATCGATAACCTAGAAATAAATTAATCTGAATCTAATTCAGTCGTCATATCTCCTCGTTAAATACGTATTGCCCACTATGAAAATTTTCTTGATTTCTTTGAAAAAGTGTGCTTGCATTTGATTTATGCCCACAGAAACTTTATCAAATTCAAAGGGTGTTGGTATTAAGGATGCCAGAGCAATAGCCCTCAATTTACTACTAAGGAGGAGGGGTGAAAATGGAATTAGCTTCATTGATCCTGCGCAAAGATTAGATGATTTACAGTTAGATCAAGAGTTTAATTCAGATATAAATATAACTTTACCAGGTATGGAAACGCTCATGACTCATACTGCAGGTGGTGAAGGTGGTAATAACGATGATCTTGATAAGCCAGATGATATAGAGGATGCTTGTAAGCCAGGATCAAATGATGACAGAGAATGAAACCTCTATGAAATATGTAATTGTAATTTATGATTCTGATAGAATGGTTTGGCAAACCAAGGTAATCGTATTCAACCTGAGACAAAGAGGTGTCAATGTAATAGCTTTAAATCATAAAGAAATTGGAAAAACTTGGAAAATTAACCTGTTGTACTCTGGTGGTGATTGGTATTCAAATAGCTTTTTTCAACTAGAAAGTGGTTTACAGATTCCGCTTTCAGAAATAAAATCTATTTTCCGCAATTACAACAACCTTCCAAAGAGAAACCCTTTTAAATTAACCATCAAAGATAATCGCCAAGATCATTTGGAGATATTTGATAATACGATTAAACTCCTCCAGTCAAAAATCATCTTTGCAAATCCACTAGTTGATTATCCTTCATCAAATAACAAGTTTTATGGTATTATCAAAGCTACAGAATTTGGTTTCAAGGTGCCATCAGCCTATTTTGGAAATAATGTAGAAATGGTGAAAAAGCTTTCTAATAATCTTGCTGTAAAACCAATTAAGTCTAAATTTTTTAAACTGGAGCAATCAGATATTCTTCTTTACACGCAAAAGTTTTCACAAGATGAGATAGAACTATATAAAGATTCAGTTTCAGAAACACCGCTGACTTATCAAGATTACATCGAAAAAATGTATGAACTAAGGATTACTGTAGTGGGAGATAAAGTCTTTGCGACTAAAATAGATTCACAAAAGAATCCGCAATCACTGGTTGACTGGAGACAGTTGAAAGAGGGAATGGGTAAATATTACTCGATATATACTTTGCCAAAAAATATTCAGGACATGTGTGTGGCATACACCAAATCCTTGAAGCAATACTATGGTGCCATTGATTTGATTCGAGATGTAAATGGAGACTATATTTTTTTGGAGCTGAATAGTATGCCTGCATGGTTGTGGATTGAGAAAATTACTAACCAACCAATTACAAATGAAATAGTGAATCTACTGTGTGATCCAAATCCAGAAATACTCTGTTAAGGTTTTCAGAAATGAAGCTAATAAGGTAGTTTATTCCTATCATAAAAGCAATAACAATAGGTATATTTTGCCAATATCTGAAGGGTATCACGATTTATATCACTGGTATGCACAGCAGTTTTTATTTACTCAGTCTGATACTAAAATCTCAACAAACTATACTTTTGAAAATGAATTATTTGTAGGGTGTATCGATAAATTGATGAAGGCTGTTTGGATATGTACAGATGCAAACACTTCTCAGTATAGATTTTACTTTCCCGAAACATTTTTGAAACCTGATAATTTGCGACTTACACTGTGTGGTTATGCTTTTCAGGAGATGATTATCTTGCTCAATATTGCAAAGAAGCAATCGGGTGCAAATTGGATACATGAAAATTATGAGGAGCTAGTTCTAGTATTGTATTCGTACTTAACTTCAGATTTTTGTACTGATAGTTTTAATTTTTTTGACGAGCGTTTGTCTACATTCTTTGGTTTTGGTTTAAACACAGTCAAAGTTGTTTTGTTTCGTTTTCTTGAAATTTTGATTACAAATACAAAGGCAAACACTGACCAAATTGTTTTGATTGGAGTAGATAGGTGCTTTGAAATATTTGATACATCTCAATATTTGATTGATATAATGTATATTTATCTGTACGAGAGTAGCAAAACTTTGAAAAGGAGTAAAACTAGAACACTGACTCTACTAAAGCAAGACAAACAACTGTGCAC
>JAYWFX010000014.1:0-4303 GCA_043778575.1 bacterium
AACGATTCTCATCATTGTCTATCAAAAGAATGTCGCCTGAAACTACTGGAAAGGCAAGTCAATAGTATGTACATTGCATTTTTGCTTTTTGTCAAAGACACTGAAGAGTTCGAAAAAGGAATAATTTCCATCTAGTTATTTGATTAAGTTTGCTCCCTGTTTTAATTTTTTGATCTGTATCGATCAGAAGCTTCATAATTTTTTTGGATTTATCACTACCTACTTTTTCTAATTTACCAAATATTAGACTCAGGGACAACTGCACATCATCTTCACTGACGAGAGAATACCATTTAGGAGTCTGACTAGGCAACCTCTCTGGATCAAAACCAAGCATAAAAAGTGCTGTCTCTTCTTGTTTTAATAAGCTTTGGTAAGCGACTTTTTGGTCATCACAGAGAGAAATAAAATCAAGATTATCAAGTAATTCAGAGTATGTGAGCGACTGTTTCGCAAGCTTTTCCTTTTCAAAGGGACTTAGCACTATTCCCTCAAAACCACTAGCTATTTGTTTTTTAATGGATTCATCTGGGCTTTTGAGCAGTTCATAGCCGAGCTGGTGCTTTGACCACATTTTTTTGGACTCTGTGTTGAGCAAAGGTTGTGTGAGTGAATATAGCCAGATTTCTCGATTGAGATTTTCGGAAAGTTTTTGAAGAATCAAAATCGACTGATTATTGATAATGAGATCTTGGATATCCACCAACAAATTCTCATCTGAGCTATCACTAAACAAGTCCCCTACACTACTGATTTCCTGCTCCAAATCAGCAATCGAATTAATTTTGAGTCGTTTAACTCCCAGCTCATCTTTACCCTGAAGCACACTGACAAGACTCTGGTTAGTCTGACTAGCTGTGTATGTCTGTAGTAGGCTAAAATCCATCACGTCGAGGTAGGTAATCATTTTGCTATGTAAGTGCGGAAATTGAGGAATGTCAAAAACATCCTTTAAATATTGTTTTTATTATTTGTCTTGACTTTTTTTGAATCCAAAGTAAATGTCGCCTCACGCATTTTTGTACTTTCTGAGGCAACTGCTTCTGGAGTATAGAAATGCATTTCTTTGTGGGCAGGAACTTTGAAAAGGGTTCTAGCACACAAAGGTGGTTTACAGTTTGATTTAAATAAGTTTTTCCTTTCACGATTAAATTCATTTCTAGCTTATAGCTCAACAAAAACGAGGACAAATTCGTGGATACAAATCAAAGAGAACCAGCCACACTAAAAAATATTATGTGGCTTGCCACACAGTGTGCGGGTGTTGCTGGTGGTGACCAAGGAACCAGCCCATTGTATGTCGTGTCAGTCGCAGTTTTTGCGGTTTCGCATGTCTTTGATGGAAAAATATCTGAATCACAGATAAGAGGAGTAATTTCCCTAATCGTATGGACTCTGATTGTAACACTAATCGCCTATCAAGGCATTTTTATTCAGGTGACTGACTTAAAAGAAGGTCGCAAAGGTGGTAGTATGGGTTACCTCAAATTATCTGGTCAACTCGGACTAGGCTATATGACAACTCTTTTAATTATGCAAATGGTGGCACTTACAGTGCCTGATTTTGCACTAACGTCGGCAATCTCATTCTTAGCAGCTTGGGGCGGACTACGAGTTGCTTTTGAAAGTATGCCACAATGGGGAATTGTAATCCTCTCGCTGGCTACTGCAATTTGGTTCTACACGTGGCTACAAAAAAAAGGTGTCGGTGCAATTTCAAGCTATTTTGGACCATTCACCTTGTTTTTCTGCACAATTGTCATTATTTTCTCAGTTGGAGGTATTGCAAAAAATATTTCAATTTTGGAAAGCTTCAATCCTTTATTTGCTGCTAAATTGCTAAATCAATTACCATTGTGGGGACAGTTATCTGTCCTTGCAGGTGTAATGCTAGCAATTACTGGGGTAGAAGCATCTCAGCTCGATCGTGAAAATTTTGTTTCGTGGGATGGTGAGAAGTTTTCACCATTACCAATTCAAATTGCATTTTTTGTAATTACAGTTACGGGAGTGCTTTCGGCACTTGGGCAAGGAGCATGGCTCTCCAGTCAATGTAGTGAGGGAGTTTTAGTATTAGAATCAGCACCTAATAGCTTTTTTGGAATCCTGCCACAATCTGCGGTCATCCCAATGGTTGTGATTTCAGTGGTACAGGTAATAATCGCGGCTCAGGCCACAACGACTGGAGCAATGAATTTGCTCTCTGAATTGCACTCCGAAGGACTGTGGTTTAGACTTAGAAAAATATATCCGCAAAATGCCACATCCACACATGATTTCTACTCCCCTGAAGTCTGTGATGCACTAATGTGGGCATCCATAGTTCTCATCCTAATTTTTCAATCTGATGAAAAATTAGCTGGTGCATATGGTGCGTCGGTTATATTAGGCATGCTGCTATCGTGTCTGATTGCTTTCATTTTACAACCAAAAAAACTGTTACTGGAAGATAAAGTAAAAAAAGCGAACCTGAACAAAATCGGGTTCGGATTATTTTTCATCTTTCTAGTACCGTTTAGTTTTGCGGGTGTCTCAAAGTTCCATGAGGGTGGATGGATCACCTTAGTTACTGCATTATTTTTCTTTGTTCTTATTGAGTCCTTCAGATGGGGTGAAAAATCACTTTCTGAAGAAACAATAGAATTAAGATCAGAGACAATTGAAGAGCTATACGAAAGGTATCCAAATTCCAACGCAATAGGCGTTTTGCTAGTGCAACTAAATGAGACTATTTTTTGTAAAACAAGTGCGGCGCCAGTCTTTCTAGTGAAATACTGTGAGAGACATGGTTGCATACCAAAAACTCTTGTAGTGATTTCAATCACCACCACTAGTGATAAAATCCGGCAAGGTGTCCGCTTTAAGCAAAGCGAATGTCAGGGCGTTAACTCAATTGAGACATTTTGGGGATGGGGTGAACAACCTAATCTTCCAAAAGTTCTTCTCGATGCCGGTCTTTCCGAATATATGGTCATTTCAGGTCGTCCTTACATAATGCCAATTCTGAGTTGGCGTCCTCGAATCAGATTTTATTTCTATTTCTTTGTTCGTCGCTACTTGGCGACGCAATTTTGGAAGTATGCTGGCTTTGAAAGAAGTCAAGTACATCCCCAAAAGTTCAAAGTTATGCTTTGAATTTTTGAAAGGATAAATTTCAAACTGTAAATCACGCAGCACTGAATCAGCTATTTGTAACTAAATAGTATTGATTTCTGAGTTGGACATCCGTCTGACCCAGTGCTTTTTTCTCATTTGAATACCAGAGTAGGTTACCATTTGATACCAAATATTTCTCTAAAATACAAACAAATTATCAAAAATCACTTTGCTCTAAATAGAGCTCTTTTTCAGTGCCGGGATTCCAGCCGAGAAACGCCAGATAGTTGATGATTGCCTCTGGTAAATATCCCTTATCGAGATAATCCTGCATATTCACATTGCCGTCTCGTTTGCTCATTTTTTTATTCCCTGTCTGACCCAAAATAAACGGGAGATGAATATATTTAGGGCACTCACCCCAATAATCTGCAAACATGATTTGGTGTCTAGCGATACTCGGATACCACTCCTGTGCTCGAATTACCAAGCTAGTTTTCATCAAATAATCATCTACCAAATGTGCTAGGTGATACGTAGGATATCCATCAGATTTTAATACCGTAAAATCCTCCTCGAGGCTCAAATCAAACTGAGTCTCACCAACCAACTGATCGCGGCACATAATCTTTTTATCTCTCTGAACATGATACAACAGGCTTGGTTTTTGCTCATCACCCAACCCCTGCTCTACTGATTGAAAGAGTCTCTCAGGGTGTTTTTGACTACAGATATCAAAATAGTGAATCGGTTGTTTGGTTATCTTTTTTATTTCTTGGAGCTCAAGTTTGTCTTCGGTGGTCAAATAGCTCCAGTAGGCAAGTTTCTTATCGATCAAATTTTGGGTATGTTCTTGATACATCATAAGCCTCTCTGACTGAATATACGGACCAAAATCACCACTTTGATACACTCCATAAAAATCGTCTTTCGTACCATTTTGGATTGAGGTAACACCTTCATCTGGTAGTAACCCAAGTTTTTCAAGTGGTTTTAATAAGCTAACAACTGCATCTGGGACAAGTCTATTTCTGTCAGTGTCCTCTACTCGCAAGTACCATATTCCTGATTCTTTTAATGCGAGAAGTTTGGTGAACAGTATTTGGCGAGTAGTACCAAGATGGAGGTATCCAGTCGGTGAAGGAGCTTGGCGAGTACGAAACATGATTACAAAACAAAAGAGATAACCTGTCTTGTCAAAACCTAA
>JAYWFX010000015.1:0-12173 GCA_043778575.1 bacterium
GTAACACTGGAAACAGCTACACACTACCATCAACTAGTATCACCGCAAGCGTACCAAACGCTACTAGCCTATCACCAGCGTGTGTAATCAAAAACAACGGAACGACTACCGCAACTCTCAGCTGTCCATCAGTACCAACGCTGGGTAGCTCAGTCGGTTCAAAACAAGTTGCAACCAGTCTATCATCGACAATCACCTCACCGCTGACTATTTCCGCTAAACCACCAACTGTCATATCAGTAGCAAATTTGACATCATCTGGCGTGTGTACTCCACCAAGCGTAACCCTAGGAGCGGTCGTGGACTCATGCGACTTTGCATTGACTGGTGATCAAAACAATACCTACACGCTAGCTGACAGCGGTATAACCTGTACAGTATCTGGATCAAATGTATCGCCAGTAGCAACTATTATCGGAAATGGCACAGCCACACCAAAACTCAGCTGTAAAAACATACCAACTACAGGATCGTCAGCAGGGGATAAGCTAGTCACAACCTCACTAGGGTCTTTACCATCAGCACGACTCAGCATACAAGCTGCAGTTTCACCATTGGTGTCATCTGATATAGCTAGCCTAAACATCATCTGTAACGAGGGAAAAAATGTAGTAGCCAAGTCCACAACCACTTGCACGTTTAATTTACCAGAAAACAAAACTCTGCCAGCCAGTCTGAGATTGGGTATCGGAGACAGTACCATGTCAGGAACCTGCACATTATCAACCAACGGCAAAACAGTAACCTGCGCAAACGTACCTACAGGATCTCAAACAGGCTCTCAATCAGTATATGTCCAGATAGGAGGTGATACTAGAGTAGACTCAGGAGAAAAAGTAACCGTAATCTCTTCAATAGTATCTATTCTACCTAGAACAGGAGGTATGGATCTACTGACGATGCTACTGGTAGTACCAATGCTAGCAGGTATCGGATACGTGGCAGTCTCAAACTACAAAAAGACCAAAAAACCCATCAATTTCTAATAGTTCTGGATTTGGTTGTGGTCGGTGACTAAAAGAGACTTGCCATATCTACAAAATTACGCAATACTCAGGAAAATTCTCAAAATAAAAATCCCAGCATTAATTTAATATAAAGTTTAATATAAATCCGAAATAATACCTATATGAACAGTGATATATCTTCATCCGTAGGCGAAATAAACTACAGTGATTTACCAGATAATTTGAAAGAGTTTTTGTATCACTATACAGTGGTGAGCGGTTTTGATGTGGATAGTTTTACACCCGAGCACAAGCAAATAACTTTGGATTGTATGGTGGTTGAGATGTTTAGTCATCTAAGCGAGAGGTTTAATGAGATTGCTACAGAACAGGCTCAAAAAGAACTAAGAATGTTTATACAAAGTGGCGGGAAGGCAAAAATACTGGAAAATAGTAAAGATTTAGCATTTTATTTTGATATAGCACTAAACCATGTCATAAAAGATCAAACCACGACTCAACAATAAAAAATTATGGCTAGAACAAGATCAAGATCAATAGACCGCCCAAAAGTAGAATCGAAAATTGGAAAAGACACCCTCGTCCATTTTTTTCATAAAAGCGGTCAGATAGATGAGAAGATAACACCCGAAAAATGGAATACGGGAGGGAGAGATTTTGCTGTAGCAGAGATGGATCGATCTGTCCGAGCTGACTTCCTGAAGTACAAAAATGACAATCCTGGGGATACTCGAAGTGATGATGAGATAATTGTAGATATTAAAAATTATCCGCACCACAAAAAAGCTCAGGAAATGTTTGAGCGTTTCGATCAATTACTGGAAATTTCGACATCCGCAGACAAAAATATAACAGAAGGCCCTAGGAGATACTTAGCTAATCTAATGAAAGCTCCTATAGCTACGTCCCAAGTAGGATTCACATTCCGTGATTTTATGTATGTAGCATATGGTCGTAAACCAATCATGAGACACTTTGGATGGGTTCGTGTACCGATATTGAGCAAGTTATTTTTTAAAGGAACTAAACTTTCAATAGGGGCGCGTGATAGAAGAGAATTTATACAGCCCACTAGTCAACAAAGAATGGATGATGACTTAGAACAAAAATACAAAAACACTGAAAAAGCAAAAATATTTAAGCCAGAAGAAATGTTTGAGGGTGCTGATTCGTTAGTAGCAGAGGCTGAAAACATACAAAAACTTCTAAGTCTAATTAAAAATACGACTAATGCCCCAGGACAAACATCTGTAGCGTATTATGGCACACTGAGAGATTTAGTTGATGAATTATTAGAAACAGTTAAGTACAAACCTGCCACAAAATCCACTAATTTTGATCATTTTGAGAGGTATCTTATGGAGCAGGGAGATGGATATGCTGGTCTTTTGGGTAAATTCAACAATACCACCACGAATTACAAAGGTTTTTTTGAGAAGTGTGACTCATTTAGAACTCAAAGCAGTTCGGCAGGTAAAAATATTAATGTTGTTATTAATGATTTCAAACGTGACGCTATTGGTGGTGGTGCATCATATGGTTTAAATTATACTAAAACTGGCGGAATATGTGAATCTGTATTAAAATCCACTGACGTTATAGAAGATTTTAAAATTACTGCAAAGGAATCATTTTTAGCTGTTGTTAAGATATTAGTTCAAGATCCACTAATTTCTACACTAGATCAAGGTGGGTCAGATAATGATAAGCTAAGAAGGCTTACCGATTCACAGGTGTCCCTAAAAAGTCTTTACAGATCATTACAATTAAATGGTGGAGTAGAGATTGGTAACATAATAAAACTAGATGGATCAGCATTGGATCACGAAGGCAGAACGGTTAGACCTGTTGATCAACTCATCACAGCAATAAGAGAAGGAACATTAGATGGTCTGTTTGATCCTAAAAACCTAGCCCAGAGTCGAGCTGGAGCGATTTTAGAAATAATGAAAATCGTTTACCCTGAAAAATCCCCAGAGTCTACACCAGAACAACCAAATAATAAATCCAAGAGTAAAAATTGGCTTTTGAATATAAAGAAACGATATATAATAGGAGCATTACTATTATTTTCAAACCCTATTTTTAATTTTGGAAGAGATTTGTTGCGTAATTTCATCCAAGCCACCCCAGACCAAATTGCACAAGTAGCAGATGCAGGCAGGGTTTCTAAAGGTGCTGAAACTATAGGTGATTCTGATGGAGTTTACAATTCGACATCTGATCCAGAGACAAAGTCTGTAGTAAACAAAAACATAAAAATATTGTCTAATCAATTAGACGAATTGAAAGACCCTTCAATAACCCAAAACCTAATAACAGCTAAAGTTCAAGCTATCATAAGTGGAAACGATCCAAAATCTATGACTACTAAAGATCTGGTCGAAGAGATACTTGCACGCACTGGAAGACAGAAAGACGCAGAATTTAAAAGTAAATTAAATGTATCAGTCAGATTAGTTGCCGTATCTGCTAGATTAAAACAATAAAACAATTATGATCCCACAAATACTGACAACACATTTCTATAAAGCTATTACACTAGTTTTGTTTTGTTTGTTTTTATTTTCAGCTATTCTAAACAGCAATCTTTTTTCTGGAAACGTACAAGTCTTTGCGGCTGATGATTACACTTGTGCAGGTTCTGGAGTCAATACTGATGAAGTTGGGATCTCTAATCGATCAGGGACTCAACCCATCCAAGTCTGTACTAAAAACTCTACTGGAGCATTGGTTTTGCCTAATGGGCCATTTGGTCTGCCATTGTCGTCTGGGTGCGACCCTAGTGGTTATCTTTATCCGACTGGTACTACACTCGGTCAATACAAATGTCTGGACAGTACACAAGCTGCCAGCGTAGGAGCAAAAATAAAATCCACACCAACTCCGACACCTGCTGATAAACCTGCTGCTGAACCCCCGCTCAAAGTCAAGGCTGGGATTACCTGTGACCCTCAAAAAACTTATTTCAATGGAAAACCTGTATATCTGTGTGTAGAAAATAGTACAGGAAAGCTTGTGGATTACAATGGTGGCGAGTGTGCAAGTGGTTTTGTGACTGATGGTGGATCAGTACCTACGTGTATGACTGAGGAGGACAAGAAAAGTGTAAAAACCACAGCACCAACAGCCAGTGGTAAAGGTGGCGATGGCTGCGAAAAAGTAGGCACAATTGGCGGTAAAGATGTCACTCAGTGTAAAGATGCTGCTGGCAAAACCAAAGATCCAGTATGTTCAAATACTCCTCTCAAGGACAAAAATGACCAAGGTTACTTTACTCTCAATGGAACTAAAATTATTTGCCTTACAAAGGCTGAGGGTGATCAGGTTACAAAACAAATTGCTGACTCTAAAGCAAAAAAAGATGCAAAAAAAGATGAGGATAGCCTTTTTAAAATCGTTTTTGACTTTATCGCCTACGCTTTTATTTGTATCTTTTATTTGGCTGGTTGGGTGCTGACGCTCATACTGTGGCAGGTGTTTGTGGTGGCTTCTCATATATTATCCATCAATCCGTTTTCAAATCCTTGGTATCCTCTGCTGCTCAAACTGTGGGGGGTGTTTTTTGGTATTGCGGTGATTGCTATTTTGGGTACGCTCATGTTTGAGGGATTCAAGCGGTTTCTCAATTTTGACGGCAAAAGTAATAGTAATTTTCAGGATGTGATCACCAAGATTGTGGTACTGCTGATGACTATAAACTTTACTTTTTTTGGTATTGTGTCAGCTTTTGGAGTGGCTCAGGGTGTCGGAAAGATTATCATGTATAGCACTACATCTCAGCTCCAATGCAACGCAAAGAGCAAGACAGATTTTTCGGGTGGGGATCAAAAAGCCTACTTGGCAGTGTTTAAGTGTGTGGCCAATAGTGTAGGAAGTATTTCGGCGCTCAGACCGAGTTTGGACGTCAGTAGTGGTAGCTATGACAATGGGGCAGACATCGTGGAGTGTGTAGACAAGGGAGCGTGTGCAAACAAGGTAATTGCTGAAAAAATTGGTGACAAGACGGGTAGGACTATCGCAGTGTTGTTTTCTGAGATTTTGTTTGTGGTGGCTATATTTGCCTTGATTTGGAATTTTATCGGATTTGCGTTCAAGGCTGTCACTAGGATAATCAGACTAGGTATTTTGACTGTTACTTCGCCATTGATTCTGACTGGTTTACTGGCTGGTATACCCCAACTCAAACAATATGGAGATGATAATCTGGCAGAATTACAGGGTCATTTGCTGTACTTCCCATTTATAGCTGTGTATTTATCATGTTTTGGGATCGCTGCCAGTGTACTGAAATCTGGTTTTGATCTGGCTGGATCGACGGTGGCTAGTAATGGTCTGGGAGGTGGGCTGGTTGCATACGCAGCTTTTGATGGTGGATCGGTGGTAAATGCACTCACAGCACCACTGGTTCAATTTATGATTCTACTCGGGCTAGCGATTTTGCTCAATCAAGACAAGGGATTCTCTGCAGGGGCAGGGTTTGCGGGTAATGTATTCAAGGGGGTTGGACTAGCTGCTACTGGTGGAGCTGGACTAGCTCTCGGTGGTGCAAAACTGATGGGAGGCAAAGCACTTGGCGGTGCAGTTGGTAAAATGGCAGGCAACCAAACCATAAAAAGTGTGGTAGGGGGAATCGCCGCAAAGGGTGCAGTAGCTGCAGTAAAAGGGAAAGTAGGAGCGGTCGCACTACCAGTATTGGCAGCCGTCGGAGCAGTGGCAGCTACAGCTAGAGGGTTTAGAAGTAGCTTAAAAAACAAGGGTGCTACTCTGAAAAATAGACTCAAAAATCGATTTGTACCACTGGATGCCAAATCTGGTGAGACTCCCGCAGCAGCAACTTTGCCAGCACCTGATTCTACAAAGCTCAGCGAGCAGGTCGACACAGTCACAGGGGTAACTCCAGCAGTAGCAATCTCAGGGGATGCTTCAAAGGCAATCAATGGATTGAAAAAAGCTATCAAACGGCAAACTAAAGATTTGAAAAAACCTCTGGATGGACTTTTGAAAACCAGCAAACATTCAGTAAAGCGTCTCAGTCAAATGGATAGAAATGCACGTCTTGGAAAAAACAAGGTCAGCTTTTCTGATGAAAGTCTCAAAGCTATGGCAAATGGCATGGGATCGACTGTAACTGGGACAAAAAAGATGTTTCAGAACAAAGATCTTGCGAATGCAGTTTTTGATGGTATTGCAACTGGTCGACTAGTGGTTGGTCCAAAAGCAAAGAAGAATATTATGGCAGAGGGAGCCAAGATGGGGATGGTGGCACAAGGAGCTCAGGTTTTGGGCAAAGCGGCAAATGCTCTAGGCGTCACTAACCCAGTCACAGGAAAATCAGTAGGAGCACCAGCAAACACAGCTCAGATCCCACTCTCAAACGGCAGACCAAAAGTGGATTCAAAACAACAAGCACCACAAGCTACTCAACCAGTCACCAAACCAGCACAAGCCCAGCAACAACAACCAAACATGTCTACCCGCAAGATGACCCCAGAGGAAAGTAAGCCAAGGAGTTCTGATATTGAGGTAACTGCTTCAAGAGTAGCTGAGCGTGCAGGCACATATTCGAGCAATACTACATCTCCAGTCATAGAGTTGGGAACTAAAAGTATGAAAGAACTGGCAAAAGAAACTGGCGAACAAACTGTGGATCTCCAGATGAAAAATAATCAACCAGATATGGCAAAATCGTATTCTGGGGCAACGGCTCAACAGTTCCAATCCACTCCTCAACTACAGCCAAGCCCGATTCCTCTCCAGCCAACAGCCGCACCAACAGTATCAAACGACGCAGCAGCAGGTATTATGGCGGCACTCCAAGACAAGACTCCTAGCACAGCACCAGTCACGATAGTTCAAAATACCTATAACAGCAAGAAAATTGAGACCACAAACAGCTCCTCAATCACCAGTGCTACTACAAACACAAATAATACACACACATCAATCCCTCAGGCAGCTCCGATCCAAGTGACAAACAATATCAGTAACTTTAGTAGAAAAGAACAGAGCACCTCAAACCAACAAGCTACTAACACGGTTAAGGATTTTAGTCGACCAGAAAGTCCACAAGTAGCTCAATCCGCAAGACCATTATCACCGTCACCATCTTCACACCTAAGAAAGTAATAAATCAAACTAACCCCAAAATATGTTCGACGAAGATACTCAGCTCAATACCCAATTAGGACTAACGAAACCCACAGGTCTGAGTGTGGACGACGATGAAATATATGACGAGCTATTTGATTTGATACGACTCGACTATACTGCTGGCAGAGTAAAGATCGCTGATGTACCCAAGATCCTGAACGCATTTAGCAAAAAAGACTCTGATCAAAAAGCCGAGTTTGTAGACAAAATATACCAATCCAACTTTGCCCCAAAAATCGAGGCTGAACTGGCAAATATTCCAGAGCTGATAACAGATGATGATGAGGATTATGAGGATGAGGAAAACCCCAATGACAATGCAGACCCTATTGATGTTGCTACTGAGCCTGAGATGATTACGTGGGATGAGTATGAAGCTAGACTAGAGGAACAAACCAAAGATCTGACACCCGAGCAAAAGGATTTATTTTATTATATTCATTTTAGTGAGCTGGAGGGAGAGTCGATTGACCAGCGATACGTAGACTATGTAAATGGCACACCAGCTGAGAGACAAAAAATGGATGAAGAATACGCAAAAGCCTCGACGGTAGACACCCAAAACCCAAACGAGGTAGCGGAAGCTAGAATCGCCCAAGCCATGAACAAACGAAACACCCTGAACCTAAAAAATACCACCACGAGGGCGGATTCGAATTTCAACAAGCCATTCACTGCAGCCGAAATCCAAGAAATGCTAGAAGGTTAAATAGATAATTTTTTAAGCAGCCTTTTTACTAGCGGATTTTGCAAATGGAAGCACATTATCTGTAGCCCAAATTGGTGTTGATTTTTCCAATCCAGCTAACTTTTTCCAATGCAACTCTCTCATCGCAGTGTTTATTACGTGATCCGCTACTGACCCACCACCAGTATGGAAAAGGAAATCTGCAGCCCAGTTTTTTCTACCACTTGTAACTAAATCTCTGAGCGTCTCCTTGTTAGGATCTCCTGCACTAACTACAGTGTCTTTGGCAGCCTTACTAATAGCTGATAGGGTATCAACAAATTGATTGCCACTTATACCGTCTTTTTTTGCTTGACCGTCAATTTTTGCCTCTACTACCTTGAGTGCTCCTTTGTGAGTATCACCTTTTGATCTACGTCTAGCATACAAGTCTATAAATAGTTTCATCTCAGGTCTTTTGTTTATGTTTTCCTGCTTTAATATTTGTACTAATAGTTTCTTACCATCTGCTTCGCTTACAATCTTTTCAATCTTCATTGCCGCAATTAAATCTGTGGAGTTTTCACCAGCATTTCTTGCCTCTTTATAGGCTCTTAGCTGAGTAAAATCTAAATTTTCATAACCGGCTAGTTCCCGTTGACAATCACTTATAGACAATGTTGGGTTGGTCGGTACGTTTGGGTTTGCTGCCATATAGTTTATTTTAATGTGTGAATTAAATCACAGATATGGGTATTTGTAAAGTCTGGTTTGAGATAGGGTGATGTGGTCAGCAGGATACTTAGTTGAAAGCTGAGAATAGAATATAAATTGATTTATTTATTGACATATTTATACACTTTTAGTAAATTTATGACTAACTATGATTGTAAAAACAAAGACTCCCATAAAGAAAAAAACCTTGAAGCCAGTGCAAAAGTTTGTGCGTATCCAAATCGATCCAAAGCTCGAGTCTATCCTGCAGCAATATGAACAAAAATACCAACTCCTGAATCGACCTGACATAGTCAAGATAATCATCTCAGAAACACTTTTTTTTAAAAAACAACAACTCAAAGATATTTTTCAAACTCAAAGCCGACTCAGATCTGCCCAGACGACAAACTTGACTGATGAGGAAGTTGACACAATTCTAGCCAGTGAGCTGTAGATATGACAAAGGTGATTATCGATACTAATATATACATCTCAGCTTTTATTTTTGGTAGAAAGCCACAGGAAATAGTGTTTAGGTGTTTTACAGACAGTACAATCCAAGTGTGTATTAGTGACCAGATATTTGAAGAAGTGGGTGACAAATTTTTGAGAGGTAGAGTCGAGGCTATATGTGAAAAGTCTCAATCCAGATTTAGTGTCGACAATGCACTTGCATATTTAGAGTACATCAAAACGAATGCATTTTTAGTTGTGAAGCCCATAAAACTATCAGTTTGTAATCTACTTCGAGATCAAAAAGACCAAATGTTTTTAGATTTGGCTAGTGAGGTATCTGCCGATTATATCGTTTCTGGAGATAAAGACCTGCTGGTTTTAGGTGATTTTCAGGGTACACAAATCGTCACCGCTCATTATTTTCTCGAAGCTGTGTCTGAGAATTATATTTGATTGACAAAATAGTTGGTCGGGGTCAGGTTTGTGATAATATGGATTTAGAAAAGGCTTTGCAGGTTTTTCACATTGATACACTCGATCAACTGGTGGATTTGGGTGAAATTGGAGTCAAAACTCTGTACAAGAAAATGGCAAAAGATACTCATCCTGATCACAATAACGGTCAAAAAGAAGAGTTTATAGAAATCAATTCTGCATACGGGACACTGCTCGATGAGGTGCGTCATATCCGTGCACAACTTGGTCAAACTGATACACCGTCAGTCGAAAAGAAAAACGATCAGATGGTAGATTTCTTTTATTCAAAGACGGCAAAATCCCAAAAGACCCTAGCCCCCCAGACAGACATGGAAAAAGTACACTCGACGCTCTACCGAGTACAACAGGAAATCACCATGCTAACCGAAGAGTTTAGACAGGAAGCTGACAAGATAAAAATAGAATTTGAAAAGAAAACACAAGAAATAGAGGCAAAAGTTCAACGTGCCAATAACAGACTCAAACAAGATTTGCTGGTAGAATTTCAATTTCAAGCACAAAAGCACACTAAAATCCAAGATGATCTCCGTGCTCAGTTTGATAAAGCAGCTTTAGAAATATATGCAAATGGGCTCAATGAACTCCAAGAAATAGCATGAGACCTTTTTTTCGATTATTCACTACGATTATGCCCTCTTTTAAACTAAAATCAAAACTCCATGACGCCCAGCTCGACTCCCAGTTTGATAAAAAATCTAGTGAACTGTTTGAACGCAGACGTGATCCTCTGCTAGCTGATTATCTAGATCGACCACGTAGAAAGCTATCGACTATATTGGCTGTTTTGCTGCTCGGGCTCGTCATCATGATGGGTGTCGGAGGGGGTTGGTACTATCAAAACCATATAAAACCAGAAAAAACTAACACTAAAGTCACTGTGGTTGATGTGCCTACGCCGCCAGCTCAAGACACTACAAAAAAGCGACCTACAGTGGATCTTGCTGGAAACCAGTTGACCGATCAGCTCCTACGAAATGGATACAATATGGGATTTATTTTTAGCCAACCACTGCTGGATTTGGGTATGAAACTACCAGTCAAAAGTGATAGCAGAGACATAAACACACAGATTTTACAACCGAAACCGCTCGATGATATCGTTGCTAGACCAGCCGATCCTGCCAAAGCTGAAAAACGAAATCTGCTAGAATACCCTAAATACAACATAACTGCCCCTATAAAATACGCCAGCTTTGAGGATTTGTTTGACGCAAATGCTGATGGAACTATAAAATTTGATAGCGATCCGGGAAAGAAAAACGATGGTTTAGAGACTCCAGTACAGATCAAGCTCAAGGATGGTATCGTGCACACTGCTTTTTCAGCCATGCCGGGAGAGGTGGGAAATAGTTATATCGTAGGGCATACCAGCAATTTTGATAGTGTAAAAAGTGACTATAACAAGATTTTTAAACCCCTTGAGAGTACCAGTCAGCCGGGTGAAGAGTTTTATATCTGGGATAATTATGGTCGAAAACTCAAATTTGTGGTGTTTGACGCTGTGGCTATCAAAGAAGCTGACGTCGAAACTGCCTACAAAAACTTTGGTGACAAACGAGTGGTGACTCTGCAGGGATCGATACTAGAGACGGTAAACGGGTATTTACAACCTACAAAACGGTGGTTGACTCGAGGTGAGTTAGTGGTCGATCAGATGCCAAAAGCATAAGCAACAGAATCTCATGAAAATGAAAGACAAGACAACTTTGATATGAAAAAAATACTCCAACTAACCAAACGAATCCTCGGTAATAAACTGACAAAGCAGGTTCGTCCTATCGGTCACGGTGTAAAGAGTAAATTAGCTGCATTTCGCTTTGGAAATCCCTCAAAAAGCCTCAAGATAATTGCTATAACTGGTACTAAAGGAAAAACCACCACTACAGTATTTACTGGTAGACTCATGAATTTAGTTGGTATAAAGACTGGGTTTATCTCTACAGCTGTACTGTGCGTCGATGGTGTCAAAGAGATTATCAATCCCTACAAAATGACCAGTATCGATGGGTTTTATCTCCAGAAATACTTGCGTGAGATGGTGCACAATGGCTGTGAATACGTGGTATTGGAGATGTCGAGCCAAGGTCTGGAGCAAAATCGACACTGGGGGCTCAATCCGTTTGATACTGGAGTTTTTCTCAATTTATATCCTGAGCATTTGGAAGCACATGGCGGCATGGACAATTATTTAGCTTGCAAGACAAAACTATTTGAACACCTGAAACCTAGTGGAAAAGTAGTCTTGGTAGGGGATCCTGATCAGCAGGAGTTTGTCAAAAAGATCGTCCAGATTCTGCCAGCAACTGTGAAAAAGACGTATTTGGCACAAGAGAGAGATTATAGGTTTTTGAATCATAGTTCACTCCTAAAAAAGATATTAAAATTTGGAAATCTGACTATCCCAACCAACCAGATTGCTGATTTTGAGCTCAAAAACTTGGCTTTTGCTATAGAAATCACCAACTCAATCAAACCAATTCTCAATGCAGATTTGGCTGGTGTGGTGTCGCAAATGAGATCTACAGTGCCGGGGCGTATGGAGCTAGCTGTAGATAACCTAGAAAAAAACATCTCTGAGCACACTTATCATCTTTCTATTTTGGTGGATTATGCCCACGAGCCAGAAAGCCTCAGACAACTCATGAAAACACTAGATGGTTGGAGAAAAGATGGGCAGTTTACGCATTTGATGCATGTTATTTCTAGTGATGGTG
>JAYWFX010000016.1:0-4280 GCA_043778575.1 bacterium
GCAATATGGATTAGGGTTTCTACACTCAGAGTAGAGTGATTTTGTTTGATTCATCTTTCGTATTGATCGAGGTGATACATCAACCATGTCAAATTGTTGTGAGGATCCATCATTACAAGAAAAGATTACTGCCTGGGTGAAAGTTACTCTACTTCCTGCGTTTGGTAGATCTATACAGTAGTTCGGGTTTGAGGCTAGTTTGATTTGTTTATCTTTAGTGGTGATCCACTGCTAATTTATCACTTGTATTGTTCGCAGTTCAGTGATTTAAGTACTCGTTCATACAGGTCTTTATCATTGGAATTCAATGTGTTTCCATTTATGATGACTGTTTCTCCTTTATTTAATTTATCTAATTGGTTGTTGATAAATGTTTTAGATGCTTCACACTGTTGTTTCTTTTCAGATGATGACAAACTGTTAAAAAGCTCGTCATTCTTTTTAGCTTCATCGTCTCGTTTTTGTTGTTCTTGATCTGATTGGATTTGCTGAGGGGTGAGGGGTGGGTTGTAGACAACATCTTTTCGTGTGTCTGGTATTTTTTTAATGTCTTCGCATGATTTAAATTGAATAAGTTTACTGATCTCATCTAGTTTTGTTTCCTTATCAAAAGGAAGCGATCCGTCGCTGTAAGCTAATCTATTTAAGTTAAAGTTATTGCTAAAGTAGTTATCCCTTTTTGATTTCACTAAATACAGCGATACTTGTTTATCTCTAGTGTCTTGAACCACAAAAACAAATTCAGGATCAATAAAATTAAATTTACACGGTGTGGCAGATATTAATGTTAAATTATTAAAACCGTTGCCGTCATATAGTGAATTAAAGTTTTTCTTTAGATTGTCTTTTGCTGTAAACAATGGTACAACTAATAGAGCCACACCTATTAAGATACTAGCTGTGATAATTGCTCCAGCTGACAACAGTACCTTGTGCTTTTTATTGAAATTGAACATATGCGAATTAATTACTTCTAAGCTGTATTGCTGAATCACGTTTCTGCTGATCATTACCGACTTGGGCATCCCCTAAAGCCTTCACCCAATCCACCCCTCCCACTACACTCACACTAGTATGATTAGAGGTAATTTCATTGTAGACGTTTACCCCTGATATACCAGAATTTAGTGTACTCCTTATCGTTCTCTTAATCTTGGGATTGTTTGGGTTTGAATTATCTAGTGTGTAGTCAGAAGTGATTATTCCCCCTGATGTACTGTAGTTTTTCCATAGGACTAGCTTGTCATTTGATTCGAAATCATAAATTGTAGTTGATTTTTTGTCGATTGTAGACTGAACGGTATTATTAAAATTAATAAACTCATTTGCTTGATTTTGTTTTCCAAATTCTTGATATGAACTAGCATTTGAATCAGTAGGTATAATCATTGACTGAGGTGTAGTTTGATTGTTTAGTTCCCTTCCTGTCACATATATTACACCATTCATATTGTCTCCTGCTCGGAAGAAGTCTGATCTATAGCTTGTAATATTGTTTCTAAAGTTTGGACTAAATCTATTTACTCCTAGAATTGATAGTTCATCTGTGTCAATCATCTTTGACCATGCTTTGTGAGTCATACCATGGATTTCACAGCTGATAGTACTAGCTAGATCTGGATCAGTCATGTACATGATAAAGTTTTCTTTAGCTGTTTTGTTTAGGGGTGAGTTTCCGCAGAAGTTATCATCACCGTTTATGTTTCTTCCAGTATAGGCAACCATCTTTTCTGCCTTAGCATGATTTTGATATCCGTTGTCTTTATTGTAGATACTTGACTGAGTGTTCTCTGTATCATCCACATCAAATTCATATTGACCAAGGTAAAGCCCTGCTTTGTTTCCTCCTGAAGTATAACTTGGTGGATCAAAGTAAATAAGATCTTTTACGTTACTTCCCTGAGAAAAATCTCTTGAGGAAATGTTATCAAGATTTATGTTATTACCACTATCACTTTGAGTATTTGAACTAGTTGGTGCTGTAGCAAGATTAAATAATCTAGCTATCTCTGTACTCATCATAGTTCCCATGGAGTGACCTGCTAGATGGAGTTTTTGATTGTTGGTCTGGGATGGAGTAAAACCCCATTGAGTGAGTCTATTAAATACACCCTTGGCAGTTGGTCTGATGAACTGGTCAGTGAGGCTTGGAAAGGGCGCGATATCTGCTCTACCCGCTGCCCCGCTCCAATTTACTGCAAAGACTATTGCGTTTGGATATTTTTTGCGAAGGGCGTTACTGACGTCATCCATACCTGCTGGACTATCAGCCATACCATGAGATACTATCCAAATATCTGCATTGTTAGTGTTTGAGTAGTTAAACTTTGCATTTGCTGAAGTTACTCCAGTTGGTAAACCTTTGATTTCTAATCTGGCAAGCTCTGTCCCTGTTGGTTGAACTGTTTGAAACTCAGCTGTTACATCATTACACTTATCTATCACGTGACCGTTATCTCCAGATTCAAATCTTTGTTTGCAGTAGTTTTTCTTTCTGGTGTTAAAATCTGCTTGTGAAAATGTAATATCCTCAATCATGTATCCGTATTGACCGTTTACCGCTTGATTATCATTATACTCATTTGCTACATTGCGTGCAGTATAGAATGTTTGATTTTTGTCTTGTCTACAGATAAGTCCAACAAATTCTGGCACTATCGAAATACACGAGGCATATCCTACAATATCATATGAATAGATCTGATTTCTCTTGAATTTACCTCTCTCAAAAGTTTGATAAAAAGCAGAGTTTTGAGCTACAATAGATCCATTTCCAGCTGGTTTTGTATTCGCTCTTCCTTCCTCACCGCTAGGCACTCCCACCGCTCCACATCCTGTGTTGAGAGCTTCACCTCCGTCTTGTTGGTCGTTTGAATACTTTTGATAGATTCCATTCTTTACTAGGTAGGCTTTCTTTTGATAGGGATTGACGACGAGGATACCTTGGAGAGCTAGAGTTTGATTGTTGGTAGATTGGATGGTATCTCCTAGTTCTTGTACCCAGACATTTGAACAGACTTCATGGGTAGACAGAGTTTGTTTGATAGTGGGAATATCGTATAGATTTGCAGATGAATTTGTTTTGAGAATATCTGCTCTAGTTTTGTATATAGGATCTGGATTTGTTTGAGTGAATTGGTTGTTGTTTTGGTTATTTGGATACGTATCCCTAAAAGCTGTTTTAGTGTACCATCCAAAGTTGTCTTTGATATATGTTGCTATGATACTACTTGCTTCATCTTGACTGATTTTTGCTCCATAGAGATTTCCATTTTCATCCTCATCGTTATCATCACTATTTCCTCCTGTACCATTTCCATTTGAGCTTGGACAATATTTGGTTGTGAGGTAGGTTGTGGTGGCTTGATTATTTGAGTTTGTTGATATGTTACCTGTCAGTGATGGCATAAGAGGTTGTGGGTCAATAACTACTCCTCTACCAGTAGCTGTATAGTTAGAGAATCTAGGATCTCCTATTACACCTCCGCCGATTTGTTGGACTTGGAAATGAAGATGGGCTCCTGTAGAGTTTCCTGTGCTACCAACGCTTGCTATGAGCTGACCTTGAGTCACTGTTTGATTGAGTGTGATGTTTTGGAATTGAGAAAGATGAGCGTATAGGCTGTAGTAAGTTATCTGATTGATTGTGTGTTTGAGTATTACATAGTTTCCCCAACCAGTACCATCTCCATCGAGTGTGATTTTATCTACTGTCCCTGGAGCTGCAGCTAGGACTGGATCTCCGTATCCTGCATTGATGTCTAGTCCAGCATGAACTCCTCCTGATTTGTAGTATCCAAAGGTTTCGTTTAGATTTCCTCTTCCTGATACTTGAATTGGATTGATAAAGATTGCAGTGCTACTTGATGTGTAACTACATGTTGGACACTCTTTTGTTGTTACGGTGTTTGAAGTGGTTAAGATTGATAGGTTCCCTGCTTTATCTTCTAGTTTTACTGTCATGGTGTAATTGTACTTTCCACATTGAAGTCTTTCTCCCCAGATATTGTTACTACTCCAATTACCATTCACATCAAGTCTTCCTTCTTTGTATCGAATAATTCCATTTGGGCCAGAGATAGAGAGATATGCTTTTGTGTTTGCTTCACCACTGATTTGAGCTGATAATCCTTCGATGAATGGATCTAGACTATCTAATTGAGTCTTTGAGATGCTAGCTACAGGAGCATTAGGACTCACCGTATCCCTCTCCACAACCCTCTCACTCCATACAGGAGCACAATCTGGATCTTTGTCTTTAGCTGCGTTACAGGTGGATC
>JAYWFX010000017.1:0-12115 GCA_043778575.1 bacterium
GACACCTTTACTCTAACAACCAAACTAGATCACTAATACTTCAGTACCATTCATGGTAAGAACCAAATCCTTCTACTTTAGTGGAAGGTGGTTTAATAAAATAAGTTAATATGCAAACAATTTTTCCTAAAAAGTTAGAGACTGGTGACACTATTATGGTAATTTCACCCTCGATGAGTTTATCGCTCATGAGAGATGAGTCAGTGATAAAGGCTGTTGAGGTGTTTCAAGCTCTTGGGTTCAATATTGTCTTTGGTAAGAATGCAAAGGAAGCTGATAATTTTAAGTCATCATCAATTAGTTCAAGGGTTGAAGACATACATCAGGCTTTTCTCGACCCCAGTGTAAATATGGTTTTGTGCACTATGGGTGGATATAACTCCAATCAGCTTCTCGACAATTTAGATTATACACTTATCAAAAACAACCCAAAAATATTTACAGGATACTCGGATATCACTGCATTATCAAATGCTATTTTAGCTAAAACTGGTCTGGTCACATATAGTTCGCCTACATTTTCGGGTTTTGCAAAAGACTTAAACTTGGATTTCAGCATCACTTCGTTTGTGTCATGTTTTGCCAAAAATGCTCCGTATACAATTAGTCAATCTGAATATTGGTTTGATGAATGGAAAAAAGACCTGCTGGGTAAACCAATTATGAATGACAATGACGGGCACTGGGTTTTATCTGCAGGTTCAGCTAAGGGGATAACTATTGGCGGTAATCTCAATACGTTTAGACTTTTGTATGGTACGCAATATATGCCTCAGATTGATGGTGATATTGTTTTGTTTTTAGAAGATGATAGTGACAGTGTTGGCGATTTTATGATTCATGAATTTGATAGAAATATTGTGTCTTTGACCCAGCAATCATGGTTTAATCAGGTCACAGGGATTATTTTTGGTAGGTTTCAAACTCGAGGTGAAATAAGTAGAGGCTACCTTGTTGATTTAATAGGGAGAACAACGAAGCTTCAAAATATACCAATAATTGCAAATGTAGACTTTGGACACAATAAACCTATGATAAGTTTTCCAGTAGGAGGTACAGTTATTGTTGATACAAATAAAAGAGACTCTCAAATTGAAATTGTTACCCATTAAAATCTATTGAACGCTCTCATTTTTTTTATAAAATACTAGGTGGGCAGAGGAGCTTTACCAGTTCAAATTGAGATTGATTGGTGTCTTGGAACTCATCTATCATGATATGATGCCACCGCTGCTGTAGGATCTCTGCCACATCTGGGTTATCTCTGAGTAGTAAATACGGTTGCAAAATGAGATCATCAAAATCTACTACATTGTTTGCCTTTAGATACTCTTCATATCGTCTATAAATCTGATGAAAAATGGGTAAGAATTCTTTTTTTAGTTGTCTACTGTGTGCCGCTTCAAGCCCTTCTTGTTTGCACTGGGAATTAAAATACATCGCCAATGATGGTGCTAAATTCTTTTCACTCACATTGAGATCTTTGAGAATCAGACGAATTACTTTTTTTTGGTCGTCGGTATCTAATATAGTAAACTCCTTTTTTAATCCCAATCTTTCTCCAAATTCTCTCAAAAGTCTGACACCTAGCGAGTGAAAGGTGCAGAGTAGGGGTGCGTTTTCATAGTCGGATTTCCAAGCTGGGACAAATGGTAAATCAATCTGGGCTGCACGGAGAAGTTTGTGGACGCGTTCGTTCATTTCTTTTGCAGCTTTATTGGTAAAAGTCAGACATAGTATGCCGCCCGGCTTTTCACCTTGAGTGATGAGATAGGCTACACGTCTGGTCAGCACTGCAGTTTTGCCGCTCCCAGCCCCAGCTATCACCACGGTAGATCCCGTAATACTCTGAGCAGCCTCCAACTGGCGATCATTGAGCCCATCTAGTATCTTTGCCTCAATTTCGTTGAGAATGGTCATTGACATTTGAGTACTAGCAAGTCAAGTAAACACAAGTATGTCAAAATCCGATACAAAACAGGAATTAAATAAAATTGGAGTCGTAGGAATGGGTGTGATGGGAGCTGCACTAGCTGAAAACTTTGCTTCAAAAAAGATGAGTATTAGTGTGTATGGTCGGCACGCCGAAAAAGTTGATCCAGTAGTCAGACGTGTGCGTGACAAAGATTTGCAAATGGATGGTTTTACTGAAATTCAAGGTTTTGTCGAAAGCTTAGAGATGCCCAGAAAGATTATTTTGATGGTACCAGCTGGCAAAAGTGTGGACGAGATGATTGAAAAGCTACTAATTTTTTTGGATCCAGAGGATTGTATTGTGGACTGTGGGAATTCATTTTGGAAAGATACGATAGTTCGAGAGGATTATTTACAGACTAAGCACATCAAATTTGTAGGTTGTGGCGTGAGTGGAGGAGAGGAGGGTGCACTCAATGGCCCAAGTATCATGCCGGGCGGTGATGCTGAGACAGTTGCTTCTTTGCTTGAGATATTTGAACCGATTGCTGCAAAAGATTTTAGTGGAAACCCCTGCGTAGCTAATATTGGCTCTAGTGCAGCAGGTCATTTTGTAAAGATGGTTCATAATGGAATTGAATATGCTATGATGCAGGGTATTGCTGAGGTGTATGATGCTTTGCAAAAGGAGAAATACTCAAATGATCAGCTCACGCAGTTTTTTCAAAGTGCAAATACAGGTCGTACACACAGTTATTTACTGGATATAACCGTGAATATATTGCAGTCAAAGGACGGTGAGAACTTTCTCGTTGATATGGTTTCTGATGTAGCAAAAGCCAAGGGAACTGGGGGCTGGACGGTTCAATCAGCTATGGAACTGGGCGTCTTTACTCCGACTATTTCAGCTGCGGTTTTTGCTAGGATTGGATCAGCTAGAAATCAGTTTTTTAGTGCAGAAAAGATCCTAAAAGTAGATTATGACAAAGAAGGCTTACCTTATCCAGACATGGATTTCAAGGAACAATCTCTCAAAGTTGTGCTCGAGGCTATATTTTTTGTGTCGTATTTGCAGGGTTTGGATTTGATTACACACGCTAGTGATGAGTTTGGCTGGGGTATTGATCTCAAAGAAGTGCTACGAATCTGGCAAGGAGGCTGTATAATACGAAGTCAAATGCTGGCTGATTTGTTTGATACGATGAATGGTGTTTTGGACTTGAGAGATTTCGCTTGGAATATATGGTATATGTGTGGGTGTAATTCAACAGTAATTCAGCCTGTTATCAACTCCGTATTGACGTATATACAAACAGTGACTGCAGAAAAACTACCTAGCAATTTGATCCAAGCACAGCGTGACTATTTTGGAGCTCATACCTACAAACGAATTGACAAAGAGGGCGATTTTACTGGAGGGTGGGTTACTGATTAGTTGTTGACTGGTTGTTGACTAACATGTTATTTGGATAGAATCTATCGAAACTGGCTATCTTATAGTTGTGCTTTTTTGCTGTAACTAGGCAAGCAATATCAAAGAAAGATTGATTTTTGTTGGTTGATTTCCGATACAATGCCACCGCCTCTTTTTCTAGCTCAAGTTCAAATACAACTCTACTTGTAAAAGTTGCTGTAAACAGATTATAAGCTTGTATTGCTATATCCTGAGGTAGTTTTCTAGATAAAACAGTCATCAGCTCGTACTCTGTCAAATTTGAATATATAAAATCTGATGATATATGTGTATCGAGGATGTATCTAGCCTTAGTGTGGTTTGTGTCGTTTTCTATCAAAAGTGCAATAAGAAAATCTGTGTCACACAATATTGTGTCAATCATATCCCTTGGTTATATATATCGTTGTGATTTTCAGAAAAACAGACAATATCGTCATTTTCAAGTCGTATTGGCTTAAAGTTTATAAATTTCTGGCGTTGCAATTTTTTTTGATTTACGATCTCAATTTTACCATTGACGTAGTCCAGTATGAGATTGTCTCCACCTGATATTTCCATGGATTTTAGCATAGACACAGGTATGGTGATCTGATGTTTAGATGAGAGTTTCACTACTTTTGTAGTTTTAAGTAAAGTTTTAGTAGTCATTCTTTGTATAGTAATAAAGTAAAGATTTTACGTCAACAATCCTTGTTCTATTTGTTTGACAAAGAGGGTGATTTTACTGGAGGGTGGGATGTATGAATACAGGTTCACATAATATTGTTTTGTTGGGTTATGGAGAGGAAAATAGACAGTTTCATGACTGGTTGGTTGGGATAAAAAAGATCGATCCAAAGCGTATCATCATAGCTGACAAAAAAACTGATCCAAAGTACTTGGAAAAACTCTTTCAACCTAATATTAGTAAAATATACAAGTCACCTGGGATTTGGTCTCTCATTCCTGATCTGGAGAAATTTAGAGCTATTCATGGTCAGCGATCAGTGCTCAGTCCCCTTGCTCCATTTTTTGAAATATTTCGCAATCAAATTATAGGAGTTACGGGTACCAAAGGCAAGACAACCACAGCTTCGATTATCACTCATTTGTTAAAAAAAAGTGGAGTGAAGGTTCACTATTGTGGTAATACAGTCGGAATTTCGCCGTATCAATTTTGGACAAAACGAGATCAGAAAGTTGATCCAGACGAATATTTTGTAGTGGAGTTATCGTCTTTTCAGCTTCAGGATTTAGCTTATTCTCAGATTTCACCAAAGTATGCGGTCATCACAAACTATTATGTAGACCACCAAGATCATCATGCAAGTGTTGAGGAGTACTGGGCAGCAAAAGACACTATCTTTAAGTGGCAACAGGAGGGAGATTTTTGTATAAAAGATATTAGCCCAGAATTAAATGTGAAAATCAATCAGATAGTAAAACACGCACTAATCGGAGATCATAACAAAGAAAATGTGTCCAAGGCTGTGCTGGTGGTAGAGCAGGTCACAGGAAATAAGTTGGTTGATTTCGAAGGCTGTATGGATGATTTTCAGTCTGTTGATCATAGATTACAATTAGTTCGAACCATGCACCGAAAAGATTTAGAGATACGGTTCTATGATGATGGTGCAGCTACCGAACCCGAAGCTGTGATTGCTGCAGTCGAGGCTCTCACTCTAAATAACAACGAAAAGCTCTGGCTACATATCACAGGAAACCACAAAGGAGGAGACCTAGAAAAACTCAGAAATACAATCACTGTAAAAACGCAGGAAAATGCACTATTTGAAGTAGACTATTGTGGAGAAGTGGGGCAAATACTATCAAACACACCCGATAGGTTGAATTTTAAGCGAACGGTATCAAAGCAATTCAAAAACCTAGGAACTAAAATTGAGGAATTATCTGGGGTTTTAAACATTGTCTTATCTCCTTGTGGTAGCTCATTTGATGAATTTGAGGATTACAAAAAACGATCCCAGTGGTGGATTGATCAGGTCAACGGCATCAATCTTGATTAAATCAAAAGTGTGGATTTGATATTTGCAAAACTGTGCTACAAAATACGAGATAATCTATCCTTTTGTCACAATAATAGCTATACCTCCGAGTACTAAAATCACAGTTAGCACGATAATCACAATTCTCCATGAGTTATTTTGGATCTGATTGCTGTCTTTAGTTACCTCAGCTTTGCTCGTTTGAGGTGAAAAGATTACATCCACACTATCCTCTGCTCCCGGTTTTAGTTTGGTATAGTCTTTGTTTACTAATTGTATTTTTACCGTTTTTTTGCCTTCTGGAAGTGCTCCTAATCCAAGCTCGTTGAACGTGAAATCAAGCTTTGGGTAGACTACTTTTATCGGGGTGCTGTCGACTATTATCTGGAGATATCCTTTTCCATTCTCGTTTGCACCATCGACACGCTCGCTCAAAACTTGGAAATTTTCAATCTGAACGGTAAATTTTCTATCAGCGTTAATGTTCATGTCACTGCGATCTTTTCTAGGGTCGGTGATTGTGACTCGAGGCAAACCAATGTCTACTAAGTTATTGTAGTTAGTTTTAACTTTTAGTTCTGTCTTGAAATCTGTATTTTCACCTTTTGAGTTAGTGAGTACAAAAATTAATTTAGATTCGGTACTGTCAGGAATTTTATTAATATTTGGTATGTCTTTGGTGTTGAATTTTACTTCGGATTTACCATCTCCTTTGTCTATGCTTGAGCTCTGGGTACCAATTAGATTACTTGGTGATATTGTATTAAAATAAACATTGAGTTTTCCGTGGTTTTTTTGATCGGTTATATTATCTACTACAAAATTGGTCAGCTCTAATGCGATATCTTGGTCTAAATCTTTGGTAAATACCGAACCTTCAGCGGGTGAAAGAACCTTTATTTGAGGAGATGTTATAGCTGACTTGAATGTAAAGTTTATTGTAGATCGAGCACTGGGATTTCCTGTTGATCCTATATATACAAGTACTAATGTGTTGTCACCAGTTTTTAGTTTATCACCAATTTTATTGAGTGGGAGAGGGCTTGATCCATAGTCGGTTAGTAGATTTTCTGGCTTAGAGTCGTCGTTTATATATACTTTGATATAGCCACCACCTTTTGTTGGTGCAGTTTTGTATTTAATATCTAAATCTGTATTTTGCCATCCGTATTTTATACTGTCATCTAGTGTCAATTCTCCCTCATATTTCCAATTATCTCCACCAGAATTCTTTGTGATCTCATCTTTTCCAGCACGAAAAACTTTGGGAATTGATAAATTTATGGAGTTAGAGGTGATTGTCTGAGCGATCGTCGAAATAGAAAGAACTGGCAGGAAGATAGCTAAAATAAGAGTAACTACGAGGAATTGTCTTCGAAACATAAACACATCAATCTTTAGCAATCTCAGCACACTTTAGTCAAGCAGAATAAAAATTTGACAAGGAGCTTAATTCTAAACCTAATAACCAACACTAAGCTTACAAATATGCCACATACCTTCACACTCGTTCAAAAAGTACAACTGATAGATAAAGTCTTTTTTGTGACTTTTAAATCAGAAACAGATATCCAATTTCGACCTGGGCAGTTTATGAGTTTAGAGGTTTCTCCAAAGACGTTTCGAGCCTATTCAGTTTGTTATGTTGGTAGGTCACTGCCTCCAGTTGCTGATGGTGAGAGTTTATTAGAGGAGGAGAGTAACCGATTTGTATCATTTATGATTAGCACAAAGCCGGGAGGACTGGCATCTGAGTATTTTGATAATGTTCAGGTAGGTAACACACTCAATGCGGTAGGTCCCAGCGGTAAATTTAGTTTGCTCAAAGACGATTCTCGAAATAGTGTGTTTATAGCTACAGGTACAGGTCTCTCACCTTTTGTTACTATGGTAGATAGCTTACTCAGTGAAAATGACACATCCACTGTTACTGTGTTTTTTGGTTGCTGGAAAATTAGTGATAACTTTGCAAACAGATTTTTCAAAAACCCACGTGTAAAACTAATCGTAGTTGCTGAAGATATTGGAGATCAGGTAGAATCTGATACACTAAAAGTTGGTCGTGTGACTACCGCTATACCAGAGTTGCTGTCTGACATGAAAAGTAACACCTACTATCTATGTGGTCATCCAGCTATGGTTCAGGATATGGAAACAGTCTTACTAAAAAATGGTGTCGATACTGGACAAATAATCAGTGAGAAGTTTGGAATTATCAAGAAATGATATTTAAGAGTGTTAGCTGTAAAATAGTTAGGTTTATTGGATTCATCGAGTTTACTTGTTTCACTTTGTGTTTTTTGTTGCCTATTTCTCTAGCTGTTCAGGCTCGTATTCAAAAGTTTTCTTTGCCGTTATCGAGTGCCACTCGGCTGGATTCACTGAGCATGACAACTGAATGGACACGCCAGTTTATAGTGCGTTCTGGAGGAAACCCCGGTGAGCTATTTGTGAGTAAAAAACTACCTCTACCTGAGCAACTCACTGGTCTCGAAAATCAAAAAGCATATTTAGAAAAATTTTGGCTACAGAATAAAGTAGATATTTTGGATAAGTATAAACAGCTTTCTGGCGAAGAATTCAAAAGCATATATGAAAATAGAAAATATCCAGATACAATCTCTTTAAACTCTGTTCAGACAAACACTCCTCAGAATAACCTTCAGAGTAATCCTCAAACTATTACTGGTAATTCTCAGGCAGACGTGAAAATTCGTCTCCTAGCTAAACAAAGAGGGTATGTGTTGCGTTTGCTCGCTGATGAAGACTATTTAGAAAATATTGATAGAGAGCAGCTCCAGTCAAAGGCTAAGAGTGCTTTTATTTCTATGCAATCCGAGGCAGCAAAGTCAGGTGTACAAATCGGGCTCGCCTCAGGCTATCGATCAGTGCAAGCTCAAAGACGTCTGTTTGTATCCAGATTGCTCATCAATAAAAGCATTGATCAGGATATAAATAATTTTTACCAACAAATTGGTGATGGTTTGTTGGATAGTGTTGTGATTCAGACGCTTTCAACAACAGCTCCACCTGGATTCTCTCGACACCACACCGGATACACAATAGATCTCAATGATGGGGTGGTTGGTGGTGTTTTCAAATATACTCCTTCATATATATGGCTGTCTCAAAATAATTTTTACAGGGCTAAACAGTATGGTTTTATACCGTCATACCCTGAAGACACAGAAAAACAAGGGCCCGAACCCGAACCGTGGGAATTTGTCTGGGTAGGTAGATCGCAGCTCGTAGATACCGCAAACTCTGATTTGCCAACCTTTGAGACGATTCTCTAATTAAGATATTTGACGAAAACAACCAGCTCATAAATATCAAATACATTACTATTACTATGCAAACTCCTAATCCTAGATACATAATCGCAGACCATATTCGTGCAGCTTGTTTTATTATTGCTGATGGTGTAGAGCCTAGCGCAAAACAGCGTGGTTATATTCTCAGAAGGTTGATTCGCCGTAGTTTATCAGCCAGTTTAAAACTCAAGATTGATATTTCTGACCCTAATTATATCTCAGATTTAGTGGATGCTGTGGTTGGTATTTATGATGGCGTGTATGACGAAATAGCAGAAAATCGAATTAAGATTATTGAAGTTATCGGTGGTGAATCTAAAAAATACCTCAATGCTATAGTTGTTGGAAAACGAGAGTGGGCAAAGTTACTGAAAAATAATGTCATGGATAGTTTTGAATTGAGTAGGAAAACATGGGATTTGTATCAGACATTTGGTGTTCCGATTGAAGTGTCTGAGGATGTTTTGCAGGAAAATAACTTTTCATTTGATAGTCTAGAGCTAAAAAACTTGATCCACGAGCATCAGAAATTGTCCCAAACCACATCTGCTGGTCAGTTCAAATCTGGACTAGGTGGTGATAGTTTAAAGACTCGTAAGCTTCACACCGCGACTCACATCCTTCACCAAGTATTGAGAGACGTGCTAGGTGTGCAGGTGTGTCAAAAAGGATCGGCAATTACTGACGAAAAAGCAAGATTTGATTTCACGTTTGATAATAAAGTCGAGGAGTCTACACTCAAAACCATCCAAGATCGTGTCCAAGCAGTTATAGACAGTTCCGCTGAAATGCAAATGAATGAGATGACTCAACATGAAGCACGAGAATTAGGTGCAATTGGTTTATTTGGAGAGAAATATGGTGACAAAGTAACAGTTTATTCTATGACTGATGATACTGGGCATGTTTTTAGTAGAGAATTTTGTGGTGGTCCGCATATCCAAAACACAAAGGAAATTGGGGTGTTTACAATCCTCAAACTGAAGTCAATTGGTCAGGGTTTAAAACGGATTGAATTTGATGTGATATAATCTAATGTGATCTAAATGCGCTGACTACCACCCCACTACCACTCGAGCACCACCACCAATCTCACGATATTCAACTCGAACTGAATGATTTCCAGCTGTCATATTCTTTGAGAAGCCAGCATTGACTACACCTCCATTGGTATCGCTACCCCATTGATCAAACACTAACTGATCATCAATAAATACTCTGGTACCATCATCAGACACTACAGAGAAATTATAGTTACCAGCATTGAAAGCAAAGCTACCAGTATATCGAGCAGAGAATCTATCCACAGGAACACTTGAATCAGGAGAACCCAGAACCCAATTGTTATTAATACTATTTTCAATCCTAGAGAATACTGGTGAACCATTGAGATATTGATTGTTGTAGTATTCAGAACAGAAGGTATTATTTCCAGCAGCTGCACATTGGATAGGGTTGTAATCTATTGCGGCATTTACATCGATTAGCCCATGCCCAAATTGATTGTCCCTCCCTGAGACACCTACATCTTTGGCGGTCTTTTGTAGTAGATCACGTATCTGAAAGGGTGTATAGTTTGGGTTTGCACTGAGTAGTAATGCTGCAGCACCAGCTACCTGTGGAGCTGCAAATGAAGTCCCAGACCATTTCCTCAACACTCCATTTTGGTCATAACCATTTACATAGCATTTCCCTGATCCTGAACAGGATGATCCATCGCCAACTGGGGCAACGAGATCCACATAACTACCAAAACTCGAATAATCACTTTTAGTAATACTGGCTAATGTGGTGGCATAGTTACTACTACCAACTGCAATGGTATTTTCAAATCCAGCAGGATAAATCACAGGATTAGTTTGATTGCTTAGATCATCAGTGAACCCACATTGGACTGGTGTTTTTAGGGCACAGTTACCACTCGCTGCTACGATAGTCACACCTAGGTTTGTTGCTTGGTCTATAGCATCTTTCATGTATTGATCGGTAAATGTGGTACCTACTGACAGGTTAATAATTTTTGCTCCATTGTTGATTGCGTGATAAATACCCTCAATGATAAATGCTGTATTGAAAGCTTCGCCGTGTAGTGCAATAGGCAGTATCTGAACATGTGGTGCTACCCCAACAGCTTCTACACCATTGTTTGCCATACTAATCACACTAGAAACTGCAGTCCCATGACCGTACTCGTCGTACTGTGAACCGTATTGTGTGCAGTAGTTTTGGTTTCCGATAATACTCAGTATTTGCCCTGATGGACAAGTATTTGTCGTAATAGAATGGAATCTCACACTATTTGTTATATCAAATGTTCCGGGGGCAAAATCAGCTACGTTTGTGTTTACGCCAGTATCAATTACAGCCACTTTTACTGATTGTAATCCTCCACAATTACTGTTGATTCCGCATGTCACAGAGAGCTTTTGACCGAGTTTTTGCCAGCCACTTTCAGCATTTATTCCAGATACCTGATCTTTGAGATACCATTGGTCAGTGCTAAATTTTGGATCTGTGGGTGTATATAGTGGTGTGTATTTGTAGTTTGGCTGTGCGTATTCTACGTCTGGATTGGTTGATAGCTTTTTTAAAGCTTGTTTGAGTTGTTCCTTAGAATCAAAACTCTGTATTTCAATTTGCTTTTTTAACTCATTTTCATCGTCTTGGAGTTTTAGACTTTGAGCTGTCGGGTTACGTGCTGCAGATTTATATTTTACTATGAGACTATTATCTTTTACCTGAGAAAGCTCATTTACACCGAGAACAGCATTGTTATCTTTTGGGCTAGATAAATTTTGAAAAATAGCTATAAAAAGTATGCACAATGTCAAACTTCCAACCACTAAAGAAACTATCTTTGTATTTTTAAACATATTTTTGTATTTGTATTTTTAAGATTCTAGCCTGTAGAAATGGTGTTGTCAAAGTGGTTTCAAAGCGAACTAATATCCTCTCCATCGGTATAGTGAGTCTTGGGTAACTGATCCAAAATAGCCTGTAGCACCACCCGCAAAATTGAATGTTCCAGCTTGTTGCATGCAGATTTGTAGTTGTTTGACACGTTCACTGGTCTCGCCTATTACCCAAGTCTGTTGCTTTAGGTCGTTGCAATCAAAATTTACCGTAGTTTTACCTTTCCATTTGCTGTAGGCTTCTTGTGTGACAGGCCCAAAATAACCTGTAATTCCAAACTTCCAACTAAATAATCCAGAGCTTTGTAGGCATTTTTGAAGCCCTTCTACACGGTTACTTTGCTCACCATATTGGAACTGCTCATTTTTTAACTGGTCACAGGTTTTATTTGTTTGGACTTCGATTGCTCCGGGAGGAACCAATTTTGATATCCTTGAGGCTGTAGAGTTTTCACCATTAAAGCTAGATCTGGCTGCTTCCTGACCTTTTTTGGTTATTGGCCCAAAATAACCTGTAATGAGTGGCCAGTTAAA
>JAYWFX010000018.1:0-1626 GCA_043778575.1 bacterium
TGACATTTATAGATAAACTATGCAATTCACTTAACTCAAGGTCTGTAAATCTATGATAAATACTATCTGTTACTATGGATTGTTAGCGGAAGGGGTATAGAATTGTTTTTTGATTTGAATAGACATTTATATTAGTAGATTATATCAATACGTCCTCTACTAGCTTTCTTACGTAATATCCTGTAAATAGTGCCAATCCTGCTAGCAACATCACGATACCTAGACTCATAAGTGTGTCGTTATTTTCTGGGTTGTTGATTTGAGAATTGATAAAACCTCCAGTTCTAATGAGCATTGACTTGAGAGTTGGGATAACAGTGACGTTTTTTGTAGCTGCACTGGTGAGTTTTTTACCCCTACCGTCATTTATCGAGAGGCTGACATTGTTTGCTAATTCTCCTATATCATCTGGAACCTCAAGAACTCTCACTGCGATCTTGAATTGACCCTTTTGCTTTGAGTTGATTCGAGTGATTGCTATAGTACAGGTCTGGGATCCATTTGGGTTGGTGACACAACTCCATCCAGCGTCACTCTTCTCAGCCACAAATAGAGTATATTTGGGAAGCTGCTCTATAAATAATCCACCAATTGCATCCCCAATACCGACATTTTCGTAGTCGATAGTATAAATGAGTACATCGCCCGGTTTTACATTGTCTTTATCTACACTTTTTGAAAGTCTAATTTCTGGATCAAAACCGAAGTAACCGACATTTTTTACTAGATTATCTGTGCCTGCCACCACGACGAGGGTTTGTGTATCGCTACCGCCGAGGCTATCAGTAGAAATCTTTGTAAACGGAGGAATATCAGTGTCGTTTTCATCAATGTTGACTGTAGTTGATCCCGGTGGAACAATAGCTCTATAATTCCCGTTTTCGTCTGTCTCAACCGTTTGAACCTGACCAGCTGAATCAGTGATGACCACAGATATATTTGGTAAGTTTGGTTCATTTGGTTGTTGAGTACCATCACCGTTGAGATCGCTCCAAATATGACCTGAAATCGTCGTCAAGTTAACAACCGCTTTGTAGAATCCTACATTTTTGGTTGGAGTAATCACTTTTGGATTGGTGATAGTTGATGTAAATGGACTTGGGAGAACTGTAGTTGTCTGATTTGCTGTACCGCCATTTGAGCTAGTACTGACTCCACTTCCTATCGGCGAAATATGTGGATCTGCAGAATTTACTGAAGTTTTAGTGATACCTGCTGGCACGAGTAATTCATAATTTCCGTTTATATCGGTGGTTACTACGTGATTAATCCCGTTTGCATCTGTGATAGTCACCGTTACGCTGGCAATGTTTGGTTCGGCGATTTGCTGCACACCATCATTGTTTGAATCATAAAATACATGACCCGAAATATATCCAGTCTTTTGATTAAAGCCAACGTTGTGAATCGGTACGTTTGTGTTTGTAACTGCTATGACTGTACTGGCAGAGCTACCAAGAGGATTTGAACCAGTAGAAACAGTGGCTCCCTGAGGTATGTCTGAGTCAGTCAAAACTACACTAGCAGTCACACTACCCGGTTGGACAACAGCCTGATAATTTCCATTTGTATCGGTAGACACTGTAAATGGTGCACCAGAAGAATCGGTGATAAGCACATCCACTC
>JAYWFX010000019.1:0-1596 GCA_043778575.1 bacterium
GGGGTGGCAGCGAAGCTGACGGGGTATTTTTTGATCAGTGTCAAATCTAACTTCAAGTAAAAATTCAAAAAACCTCGCTTCAAAATTAAACTAAACCCAACCCTCCATGTCTCTTTTTCAATCAGATATCAACCTAGATTCTAGGATATTGCTGGCATATCTAGCCGATAGTATCTCACTAAATAGCCCCAAGCTCAATGCAATCTCTCAGCGGTATGAAACCCTGGACGAGGCTGTTGCCGATGATTTTGATGAACTGAGATCAGACAAGCTCCGCTGGCTCAAAAAATGGGACGAAACCAAAGAAAACCTAGCTGACAAAGTCGAGGCGCTGAACAATAACCTACTCAAAGACCAGATTTCGCTACTGCTACACACTGACCCAGAATATCCAACCTGGCTCAAGAACCTAGATGATTTTCCACTGGCGCTATATTACCAAGGCGATGTCAGCAAACTATCTCAGACATTAGCCTTGACCGTAGTTGGCTCACGCAACGTGGATATTTATGGACAGTTACTATTGGAAAAAATCCTGGGACCAGTCTGCAAGCTAGGAGTGGGCGTAGTTTCTGGACTAGCACTCGGTATAGACGCAGCTGCTCACAAGGTAGCTCTGGACAATGGCTCTTGGACCATCGGCGTGATTGGCTCTGGACTCGACCAGCGATCATTTTACCCCAATCAAAACTGGGCGCTACGCACTAGGATTCTAAACACTGGTGGACTAGTAGTCTCAGAATACCCTCCGAATAAAATGCCAAATGTGTACACATTCCCGCAACGCAATCGGATATTAGCTGCCCTCACAGACCTCACATGGGTAGCTCAGGCCAGTCTCAACTCTGGTAGCCTTATCACAGCTCTACGCGCACGAGACCTAGGCAAAACCGTGGCCACAACCCCAGCCGATATCAGAGATGTCAACTTTGGCGGGAATCTAAAGCTACTCAAAGAAGGTTCTCAAATAATCACCGAATCAGAGGATATCCTCACACTCCTAGGACTAAAGACGCACCCAGAAATCCAGCCAGTGTCTGCACCAACCACCTTTGCTAGTCCGAGCGAAAAACTAGTCTACGAAAAACTGACTATCAAACCAACCAAAATAGACGACCTCGCCAGCGAGCTAAATATGCCGAGTCACGAAATCAGCACCCACTTGACGATGCTAGAGCTCAACAATCTGGTGTTGAATATCGGTGAGAATCAATGGATACGAAGGGGATAAATATCTACCTCCAATAACAAAATTCAAAATTCAAGACACAAATTCATCTTACTACCTTTTTAGATTCTGAAAAAGTACGGAGTTGCAAAGTTAGACTTGTTATACTCAATGCGTTATCAATTTGCACTTTTGAAAAAGTAACTCTATCTAGTTCTTCCTTGATAAAGGGAGATGTCCGAAGGACAGAGGGATTTTTTTTGTGCAAGTAGAACGTGGAATTAGTATACAACGACAACCTCGGCACGACAAGTTCCCAATAACAGTCTAAATTGAGTATAAATTGTTTAGATTAAGTTTTGAAATTGATGTATACTAGTTTTCTCATCAACTTTTACAAACTATATATAAAAAATACCTGGAGTGAA
>JAYWFX010000020.1:0-11665 GCA_043778575.1 bacterium
TGAGTGTAAATGTAAGTGATTTCATCCCAAAGATTGAGAGCCTCTTTACTATCAAAAGCCAAATCTAACGCACAAAAGAAATCAGACAAACCAGAAACACCCAAACCTACTGAACGATTTTCATGACTAGCTTTTTTAGTTTCAGGAATCGGATACCAATTACTCTCGACAACATTATCCAGCATTCTCATGGCAGTTACTATGCTTGATTTAAACATTTCTATATCGAGGACATCAGAAGCCCTTTCTACACTAGCTATTTGTGATTCAGGTTTTAAATGTCGAATCAAGTTTACAGACCCAATAATACACACAGCTACATCATCTTTGGAGTTTGGCAGCACAATTTCTGTACACAAATTTGAATTGTGAATGACTCCACTGTTTTTCATCTGACTACGGACATTTGAGGTGTCTTTAAATGTAAGCCATGGATGACCAGTTTCCTTTAGATTGATAATAATATCTCTATATAAATCTTTTGCTGGAAGTTTCACAAATCTAGCCTGTATTTCACCACTCTCTAACCCTGCTACAATTTCGTTATATATCTCGTCAAATTCAGCCCCGTACAAATCAGGTAGTTCTGGGAAATCTTTAGGATCAAGCAAATACCAGTTTTCTCCAGCTTCTATGCGTCTCATAAACTCATCATTGAGCCAGCAGACTGTATGGTAATTTTTGTATCTAATTTCGTCACTTACATTGCTTTGACGAGCTTTTATAAAGTCTGGGAAATCAAGATGCCACGGCTCCATGTAAACTGTACAAGCTGGTTTTCGTTTGTGCCCTCGTGTAATTTTAGAAAGTGTGTGATCAAAGTGCTGTGCCCATTCCACAGCTCCACAACTAGCAATATCAATACTCTCAACCACTGAGCCACGAGCTCGAAGCTTGGTGATTGACGTACCGATACCACCATTGAATTTTGATAATTGAGCCAAATTAAAATCTTGATGATAAATATCCTCGATACTATCCTCAACCTGTGACAAAAAACAATTTGCCATCTGACCACGATTTACTCCTGCGGCTCTGAGCGTCGACCCAGCTGGTGTGTATCGAAGTGTACTCAAAACATCGTAAAATTCTTTTGCTTTTTGGGTTGGATCCATCTCATTTGCACCCAAAGCCATAGCAATACGCATCCAAAATCCTTGGGGTGTTTCATAATATTTCTGAAGAGAATCAGACTTTAGGCGATACCGTGTTTTAAAAATAATAGCACCTTGATAATCAAACAACTCGTCTCTTTCATGTTGTAAATAATTTTCTAACTCTTCCAGATCAAATTTACTGGCTATATCAGCATCAAACTTTTTATCAATAACCGCCTCTCGTAGCGACACCGCAAAACTACCAAATGTAATTGCTTTGAGAGAATGAAACAAATAGCGAGCAGCCAAATAAGAGTATTCGAATTCAAATGGAATGTTTTGCACGAGAACTTTTAGAACCACATCCTCAACCTCCGCTTTATCTGACTGATCAGTAATCTCCATTTCAGCCTCTTCCAAAACTAATTGTAAATCAATATTGGGCAGATTGTGTGCAAATGGTGATAATAGAGATATTTGATCTGCGATAAAAGGGTTTTGAGTCATAAATAGCGAGGGATGATTATGCAACGATTTAGGCTACAGATTTTTCGTACATGACAGACTCGGTTTCAAAGAAGTTAGTCATCTCAGGTGCGTCATTTTGGGTGATCAGATGTTTCATAGCATTTACCTTGGAAAAGTATTGTTTTGGTAGACCTAGATAGGCTAGTCTTTTGTCAGCAATCGACTCTACATAGCTAATATAATTATCGGCTCGAGTTATAATTGAGTCCCCCACAGCCTCCACTGCGTATTCTTTTTCAATCTCTACACCCTCTTTAATAATCTGAACTAGCTCATCTCTAAAAGTTGGAGTGATCAAGTGTGCGTTGTCCTTCATAATTGTAGTAGCTAGCTGCATCCCACAGGTCAAATGTCGAGCCTCATCAGCCATGATGTACTTTATCAACTCACCAGTCTTTGGTAATAATTGTTTTTTCTGGAAATTGATACCAATAACGAAACCCGAAAAGAAATATATTCCTTCAAGAACAGCATAATAGGCAACTAAGTTTTTTACCAAAGCTTCAAAAAATGCCTGTATAGTCTCATCTGTAGGATTTGCTGTGTATTGTGCATTTCGCTTTATTAATTCCTCAGTGTAAAACTCATCAAAAGCCTTCTTTTTACCAATCGACTTGATTCGAATCTGTCTGTCCAAAATGTCTTCTTTGTCTAATTCTAACTCTTTAATAATATACGTAAAAGTATCGTCGTGATTGGCCTCTTCAAATGTCTGGCGAGATAAATACGTGCGGGCTGACTGTACTGGAATTGCAGATGCAAGTGATGTCATTATATTGGCTTGAACTACATTTTCTGAGCCACTAAAAAAAGCCACCATATTCTGCAACTGTTCTTTTTCTGCAGTACCGATCTTGAATTTCCACATTTCTCTATCTTCTGCTAGCGAGATACTACCTGGTACCCAATTACCAGCTACACCCTGCGTATAAAACTTTCGACAGAATTGATAGTGCTCTTCAATAAAATTGATTTGGAGTTTTGGTGTGATAGAAAATGTGTGGGACATAATAAAAATATGAGATGAAAATGTAAAATGAAAGTATGTAATAGTGTTTTTTAAAATAAGTGATATGGATTTTTAGGAGAACTGCCTGAGAATAATATTAAAGTCTTCTTTAGTTCCGTAATTTCCAAACATTGCTGAAAAACAAATAAATGCAGCCTCGTCTTGATTCTTTAGGATAGAAAGTACTATATCACCAATTTGCAGAGATGTAATAGTTGTCTGACTCAATACCATGACTTTTTCTATGACTTGCTGGACAAGTGACTCGACTTTTTGGTTATCCACTCGACGCTTATTAAAGGCTTTACGAACACCTCTATCAAGCTTGTCTTCAGAAAAAAGTTCAGTCTGACCGTTTCGCTTTTGAACATACAGATCTAGTACTTTTGCGACCTCCACAGTAGTAAAACGATAAGCACATTGGGGACATGAGCGTCGCCTACGCATGGCTTTCCCTTCTCTGGCAACCCTAGTATCATATACTTTTGTATTTATATAATGACATTTAGGACAGAACATTGGAATTAATATGATGATTACGTAGGTATAAGTCTATATGTAGTGGGTACACATTTTTTGCTTATACTAGTTATAGTAGTATACTTAGTAAAAATAATTTGTCAAACCCTATATGAACGAAAAAGTTGGATAAACTCAACCATAAAATACGCCAACAACAAGGCTATGATTTGATGTTGAACGTCAAAGATAGGTCGTATATTACATTTTTTAAAGCAACATAAAAAAATACTCTCGAATTAGTTATATAGTTGTCGAAAGTAATTTTGGACACAAAAAAAATCCCTATATGAGATTTGTGATTAATTCTACAAAAATATTATTTGATGGTGCGCGAAGAGGGATTTGAACCCTCACAGGATTACTCCCGCTAGCACCTGAAGCTAGTGTGTCTACCGTTCCACCATCCACGCTATTACATCAAATATAGGCGGTACACATTTGTTTTAGTCAAGTAATAATTATTTCAACCAAGTCGCCTCTTAATGATCGTCTCATATAAAAAATCTGAAAAAAAATCTGAAAATAGTTCGGGGGATTTTATTTAGTTGACAAAACAAAAAAGTTCATCGGCTTTTATATGATATGAGCGAGGCGAAAAGCGATTCTAATAATAAAAAAGATGTATTAAGCACAATTCAAAGCGGGTCAATAATTCCTATATGGCCAGCCAATGTAGTGGTAGTAATGCCAACCTACAACGAAATAGAAAATATCCGCAATATCATAACGCAAATCCTCTTGCAACAGCATCAACTAGACGAAGATTTTGGTAAAGGTAAAGTGAATTTAGGTATTTTAGTGGTTGATGACAATTCACCAGATGGAACTGGAAAAGTGGTGGAGGAACTTGCAGAAACAAACACAGCAATATCTCTATTAACTGGAACTAAACAAGGTCTAGGAATTGCATATATTCGAGGGTTTCGATTTGCAATTGATGAGATGAAGGCGGATGTAGTTATGGAAATGGATGCTGACTTTTCACACAATCCAAAAGACATAACTAAACTAATTCAAAAGATTTATCCCACCAAAAAAGAAAAACAAACTATAATAAAGTCTGATTTTGTTATTGGTTCACGCTATGTCAGAGGAGGTAGTATTCCTGAAAACTGGGGCAAGCTTCGTAAGCTAAACAGCAAGTGGGGGAATATATTTGCCAGTAAAATTGCAGGTATCACCAATGTCAGGGATTGCACCAGCGGCTTTAGAGCTATACGATCAGATTTGGTTTCTACTATCAATCTAGAGGAATTAGCTGCAAAGGGGTATGGATTTCAAATCGATCTATTGCATAAGTGTCAGAGATCTGGAGCAAAGATTGCAGAAGTGCCAATTCATTTTATTGATCGTGTCTTTGGAGAAAGCAAAATAAGTATCAAAGATATTCGCGAGTTTGTTTCGCTCTGCATATCACTCAGAGTACCAATGTTTAGATATGTTGGGCTATTTTCAGTTTTATTTGTGATATTGTTAGTTGCAACCACATTAGTGTCCCAAGCATTTCTAGGTATTATATCACCAACTGATCTGCTCATTTGGTTTATTAGTATACTATCAATCGTAATGTTGTGCCAAGGCGTCTTTAGTTTGTGGTGCTCACTATATGCATGGGAAAGTCCTGAGCGAATGAAGGGTCACAAATCACCAGAGGTTTTTACTACACCTCAACTTTCTTTTACAGCAATGCTACCAGCTCGTCATGAACCACAAGTGATCGGAGACACCATAACATCAATAGCAAATATAGACTACCCCGAACACCTCAAGGAAGTATTGGTAATATGTCGTACAGATGACGTTGAAACTATTTCTAAAGCCCAAGAAACAATCAATACACTAAAGCTACAGGGAAAAGACAACATAAAACTCGTAACCTTTAGCGACTTCCCTATCAATAAACCACACGGTCTCAATATTGGATTACAACATGCAAACAATGAAGTGGTCTGTATTTTTGACGCTGAAGACACACCTCACTCTGATATTTACCACATAGTAAACACTGAAATGGTAATCGGAAAAGCTGACGTAGTTCAATCAGGTATCCAGCTCATGAACTACGATTCACGATGGTTCTCCGCTCTCAACGTATTAGAGTATTATTTTTGGTTCAGATCAGCCCTTCATTTCTTTTCACGAGCTGGTCTCATAACATTAGGTGGAAACACAGTATTTTTCAAAAGAAAATGGTTAAATTATATTGGGGGATGGGATGAAACTTGTCTCACTGAAGACGCAGAAGTCGGCATAAAACTCAGTATGGCAGGTGCACGTATCAAAGTACTGTACGATCCGATGCACGCAACCCAAGAGGAGACGCCACCCACACTCAAGGATTTTATCAAACAAAGAACTCGATGGAACCAAGGATTTGTACAGGTACTTCTCAAAGGCGAATGGCTAAAACTACGGGATTTTTCACAACAGATTTTAGCTATATACTTGCTCTTCTGGCCAATTGCACAGGCTATTTTGTTTCTGTTTATACCTGTATCGATTTATTTAGCTTTGACAGTAAAAACAAGTATTTGGATTACCATGCTTACGATACTGCCAGTATATATGCTTATACTACAGTTGGTTGTATGTATTATGGGATTTTATGAGTTTGCACATGACTACAAAATTAAATTTCCAGTGTGGTTTCCAATAGGTATTGTAGCGAGTTTTATTCCTTATCAGATACTTATAGGAGTTGGTGCTTATAGGAGTATAATTCGACTCATTGCTGGGAAAACCAGCTGGGAAAAGACCGCACACGTAAATGCACACAGAAAAGACACCGAGATGGTAAAGCCAAAGACACAATCTGCTGGCTAAGGCTTCACAGTTCAATCTTAACATTCAAAATATATGAATAATGTAGCAACTAAATTACAATCTCTTATAAAAAATAAGGTGGAGTTGGTGTGGATAACTGGGTGTTTGTTTGTGACCTCGGTTGCACATACTTTTAATATGTCAAAGTTTCCAGCTTTGTGGGATGATGAAGGATTTTATGTATCTCAAGCACGGGCAGTTTTAAACACTGGTAACTTATCATATTACACATATATTTACGACCATACACCAGTTGGTTGGCTGTTTTTAGCGTTTTGGAATATTATATCTAAACCATTTTTTGGAAACATAAGTGCTATTCAGTTAGATCGTATCTTTATAGCTATTCTCAATTTATTTTCAGTGTATTTTTTGTTCAAGATTGTGCAGTATATATCAGGTAAAAATAGTGTCGCCGCCATATCTACCATTTTTTACTCACTCTCTCCGCTGGCAATCTTTTTTCATAGACAAGTTTTTCTCGACAACATTATGGTGTTTTGGCTGTTGTGGAGTATTTGGATGACAGTACAGGGTAGCAAACTCAGCAGAAGCATTTTGAGCTCCATATTTTTTGCATTAGCTGTACTGACCAAAGAACAATCGATAGTTTTTTTGCCAGTGATGATTGTAGGTGCTGTGATGGGATCAAACAAGCGAAATCGATTTTTTTACATTAGTATTTGGGTTGCACTTTTTGGTTTAATCGTATCATTATATCCACTTTTGGCTCACATTAAAGGAGAGTTATTTCCATCTGGTACACTGCTCGGTGGTCAAAACCCACACGTGAGTCTAATCAATCAATTACAATTTCAGTCTGGAAGATTTGGGAAACCTTTTTATGCAGAAGGTAGTGATTTTCAAAAGGCACTTACTGAATCGTGGTTCAACCTCGACGCGTATTTTGTATTGTTTGGTTTGACTATGACCGCCGTAAACACACTCTGGATCAAAACAAAACGTTGGATGGTGTTTGTATCTGGTTTATCTTTTATTTATATCGCCTACCTGCTAAAATCCATCGCTTTAGATTACTATATTATACCGCTGATTCCCCTGTTTTCAGCTAGTATTGCACTTGGACTAGATCAATTATATGTGCTTGCGAAACGTACTAGATTTTTGTATGAGAGGAAATTGTACAGACTAGGAGCTGTTGCAACTATCGTAATCATGCTTGCAGGCGTAGTCTTTCAGCTCAAACAATCTGCTTTTGTCTTTACTCAAGATCAAACAAGTAACCAGCTAGATGCCATTTCTTGGGTGAACAAAAACATTGATAATAAATCCTTTGTAGTTACTGATATGTCTATATTTGCGGACGCTAATGCAAACCTGAAAGATATATCTCAGACAAAACTTCACACCTTTTGGAAACTCAAAGATGACGATCAAATACGAGATGGAGTGTTCAAGGCTGATTGGCAAAACATAGACTATCTCGTAGTCAACAGTGCATTTAAGGCAAACACCAAAGAGGGTAATATAGGGTCAGAAGGTATGGGAATAGGTGACGAAGCCTATAGAAACTCACGTGTAATCAAGACATTTGATCAGCATAAAATTGATAGTAAAAGTCGATATGCAAATGGTCTAGTAGAAATACGTGAGGTGAACAACCAAAAACGAGTACTGGATTCTTCTTGGAATTACTACAAGAAAAGCTTTATTAGTGAGTCAGGTAGAGTTGTCGATCCAGCTAATAATCTAACCACAACCGAGGGTCAATCATATGCACTACTGAGAGCTGTGTGGGAGGATGATCAAACTACATTCGATAGAGTACTGTCTTGGACTCAGAAAAATCTCCAGCACAGTAAAGATAATCTTTTTTCTTGGGTATACGGTGAAGATGAAAACAAAAGCTTGGGTGTGCTTGATAGCAATAACGCAACTGATGGAGATATTGATACAGCTTTTGCATTGGCTATGGCATACAAAAAGTGGAATCTCAGTCGCTATTTAACCATATCAAAAGAGGTTATCACCGACATTTACCAAACTAGTGTAGTTGGAATCGGTGATCTAGATTATCTACGATCAAGTCAAAAAATCGAAAAAGATAATAAATATCTCATTAACCCAAGCTACTTTTCACCAGCACAATACCGTGTCTTTGCAGAGATCGATCCAGCTCACAATTGGAATAAACTAGCTACTGACTCATACAAAATCCTCAACAAAATACCCACAACAGAGGGGTTTGCAGATACGGCACTACCTCCAAATTGGTTTCTAGTGAATAAACTCACAGGAGAAATCACCTCAGCTAAATCCGTGGTAAGTAAAAGTGATGATTATAGTTATGACGCGTTTAGAGTATTCTGGAGACTAGGACTAGATTACAACTGGAACAAATCCACCGAAGCCCAACAATACCTCAACAAATTTCAATACTTCTTTGAGCAACAATGGGCAAATAACAATTCCTCATTTGCAGTATATGGTGTCGATGGAAAACCCAAAGTAGACTACTCCAATCCAAGCGTAGATACTGGTATGCTATCAGTCTTTATCGGTAACAAGAGTGACTTGGCTGGTGAAGTGTATATAAAGAGATTTCGCTATCAAATGGACTCCAAAATGCAGTACTGGGGTGAAAAAAACAACTATTATGATCAGAACTGGGGATGGTTTGCAGCAGCTCTGTATAGTGATAATCTACCAAATATTTGGTCAGACTCAGCCACGAGAAAATAGCAAAAAGATAGATTCTACCTAAATTGACAAAAAGCTTTTCGTGGAAATCAATGGGGATAACATTTCACGTATTATTCGACATTTATGAACATATCCACACTAGCAAAAATCTTAGGAGTTAGCGTCAACGACCTCAGGAGCACAGGAGTGAAACAGGGTATATTTGGGTTTTCAGGGAGAAATACTCGTATCCCCTACCAATCTGCCCTAGAGGTTACAAAAGTACTTCGCCCAGACAAAGTAGCAAAGCTAGCCAACGATGACAAGATTTATCTACCAAACTCGATCACAGTTGGAGATTTTTCTGAAACCATAGGTAGACCTATAAACCAAGTTATCAAGACTCTTTTACTCAATGGAATTATAGCAACCTTGAATGAAAAGATAGATTATGACACAGCAAACCTCATCGCCGAGGAATTAAATGTGGAGGTATTTCCAGAGAATAGTGAGCTATTTGTCCAAGAAAAAAGTGGTGAGCTAAATTTAATTAAATCGATTGAGTACGACGATATTGCTGAGGCTGATAGAAAATATACACCGCGTCCACCAGTGGTAACCATCATGGGTCATGTTGATCACGGAAAAACTACCCTACTAGACACTATTCGAAAGACCAATGTGGTCGACACCGAAGCTGGAGCAATCACTCAGCACATATCTAGCTACCAGATCAAGTACAAAGATAAATCAATCACTTTTATCGACACACCAGGGCACGCAGCATTTACCGCAATGAGAGCAAGAGGAAGTCAATTAGCTGATTTTGTGATTCTGGTAGTTTCTGCTGTAGAGGGCCCAAAACCACAAACTGTAGAGGTAATCGAAAGAGCAAAAATGAGCAAGACCCCAGTAATTGTCGCTATAAATAAAATTGATTTACCAAATGCTGATGTGGAGCGTGTACGTACCGAACTCACCAAGTTTGGTTTGACCCCAGAGGAATGGGGAGGCGACACTCCATTTATTCCTATTTCTGCTAGAAACAATATCGACATTGATAAACTCCTCAACACTGTTCTGCTTCATGCTGAAGTAGCAGATTTGCAGGGTCAGGTGAATTGTCCCGGTCAAGGCGTCATTATAGAGAGTCACCTAGATACCAAATTCGGTGTAGTTAGCACAGTATTAGTCACCAAAAACTCTCTCAAGGTCGGTGACTTTCTCCAGTCTGGATCGTATTCAGGAAAAATTAAACGATTAGAAAACAGTGAGGGAAAGAATATTGATCAGGCTAAAATTGGAGATCCAGTCATGCTTCTAGGGTTGCCTGAGGTATGCGACACAGGAGAGGTCATGATAACCTTTAATTCGCAAAAGGAAGCAAACGTAGCAGCAGCAATAGAAGCCACTAAGCGGGCTAACAAAAAAACATACATCAATGTAGGGAACTCTACCACAGACGATAATCAGATTAATCTAGTACTAAAGGCCGATGTCACAGGATCCCTAGAAGCTCTCAAGGAGAGTATACTCAAAATTCCCCAAGACAAAATCAAGCTGGTTATCAAATCTGAATCTGTGGGAGAAGTAAATGAAGGTGATGCTGATTTTGCAAATATAACCAATTCTACTATTTTAGCATTTCACACAAAGATTTCTAGTTCAGCTGCAAATATTATTAAGTCTCAAGCTGTTAGTGTGGTTCAAAGTGATATTATATATGAGATTTTAGAGTGGATCGAGGAGCAAATTTTGAAAAATACTAAACACGAGACAAAAATTGTATTTCTCGGTGCAGCAAAGGTACTGGCGTTGTTTAAGAGCGATAAAAACAGTATTCAAGTCTTTGGCGGTGAGGTTATTGATGGTAAAATACTATCTGGAAAGCAATTAAAACTCTTGAGAGACGGAGAGGAAGTTGGTCTATTTGAGATAGTAGAACTACAGAAAAACAAGCAAAAAGTAACAGAGGCAAACATCAGCCAGCAGTTTGGTATGTCAGTCAGTGGAAAGGGTAAAATCCAAGTAGGAGATGTGATAAAGAGTTTTGACGAGACGGTTATCAGTTAGTTTATTAGCTTAGTGTAAGACTCCTTGCCCAAACAAAAAAACTGGGATATATTACGTGAAACTTTTCACAACAAAAACAAAAGTAAATACAAAATATGTCACACAAACTATCTATCGTAGGATTTCTAAAATCTTTTTATGATAAGAAATCTAAAAAAAGATCTCATACAGAATCTCGTAAACAAAAAATAGTATCTTTGAGTAAAAGATTTTCTAATGGTTTGTTGTCGGTTATTATGGCGATTACTTTGGTTACTGGTTTACTGCAATCTGCTAGTTTCCTCAAGAAAGATACTTTGCCAGTACAGGCTGCACCTGTGTATAGTTGTACTCTACCATACACACTACAAGCAAACAACACCTGTACCAACACTACGACCAAAGCAAATACTGTACTTCACGTATCTCAGTGTTTTTCTGAAGATGAAGGGAATATGATGACACGAATTGCCGTTGACAATAATGGTACACCAAGGAGTGTGTGTGATAGTGCAAGAAGTGAAACAGAAAGGCAAACCTTGGACATTGGCCCTAACAACAGGTATGTGGGCTACGGATTCTGCCAACCAGTTAATATTAGCCAATACAGTTATCTTATCACCAGATTTAGAGTGAGCACCACAAATCCTACACCTAATCCATGTGCTGGAGATTCAAATTATCTCCCAGTTCCTGCAACTGGTGAACAACCTCATACCGAAGATTTATTCGCATACAGATACATGCACATTAGCCAGTGTCGAGATAATCAAAACAGTACAATTCCTAGAATATATATAACAAACGACTCAGGACTAACAAATAATTGTGACTTAGCTGTAAGAACACAAATAGAATCACCTATCACCATCGACATAGGATTTCCTAATCAACCAGCCACCCTCTCTTTCTCCTGCCCACCCTCCCAATACCTAGCAAACCCAGCTACAGACTCATGTACACCATGTACGGCAAACACGTATTGTACTGG
>JAYWFX010000021.1:0-35980 GCA_043778575.1 bacterium
CAAGCCCAGCACAATTCCTAAAAAAAATCAAGGAAAATTTTGTACTAGTTTTTGGCTAGTTTCTGTTTTGTGAGTACTTTGCTTCTCTCTACCCCGGGCTGATCAAATGTATCAATGTGTAGCATCTCGCCGACAAATGCTGTGGCAAATTGGAAAAACATAAATAACTGACCTAGGCTAAACTCATCTATTGTATCAATCGTTATGGTGACATTTGGAACCAGCTCCTCAGTCAAACTTTGTTTTGTACCAAATAACTCTGCGGATAATAATTGGTTGAAACTTACTCCTGACAAATACTCAAACTGGGGGATTGCGACTGAACTAGACTCAGTGATGACAACCTCTTTTCCTTGATTCACAACCTCCAAAAAAATCATCAACTTATCTTTTTGACCCTCAGCAAATAACTGAAGTTGCGAATGCTGATCTGTAGCCCCGACCGAGACGAGTGGAGTAATCCCAGTGTTGATAAGCTTTCCTGATGTATCAAATTTTTTCCCGAGACTCTCGCTAATCAGCTGAACAGTCCACTCACTAAAGGATTTAAGCCTACTAGAATAGGGCATAATCACATTGATATTTTTACCTTTTTGGAGGAGTTGAAATTGTATAGAGGCAAAAGTGAAAGCAAGTTTTATTTCATTTTCTACAATGTTTTTAGCTCCATCTAAGAGTTTTTGAATATCTAGTCCTACCAGCGAAGCTACCACCAACCCCATCGCCGACAAAACGGAGTACCTACCACCTACATTTGATGGGAGTGGGAAACTCTTGATACCCTGAGTCTCGGCAATATTTCTCATGACACCCGCATCTGGATCAGTGACAATCACTAAATGATCAGCTAAATTGAGACCTTTTGCTGTAATTAATGAACTAAAATACAAATACTGAGATGCGGTTTCTGGCGTAGATCCAGATTTAGTTTGCACCAAAAATAGCGTCTGAGAAAAATCTATGGAGTTGGCGATATTGTTTGTGATATATGGATCAATATTATCTAAACAAATCACCTCGGGATAACCTTGTCTGTGGTTGGCGTCCAATACATCTAAAATACACTTTGGGCCAAGCATTGAACCACCAATACCTAACACTACAATAGTCGAGTACTTCCCCCTAGCTTGCTGTGAGAACTCTACAATATTTTGTACTACTTGATTATCAAACGGTAAATCAGCCCAACCTTGACCTCTGGATGAAACAAGATCTAAATAATGATCAAAAGTGTGTTGGTGTTGGTTGATTTCACTATCCGAAAGGCTGTTTTGTGGACTGTTAGCAGAAATAATCTGTAGGTTGTCGGTATTAATTGAAAACATAAATAGCCTGAATGTAAATGGGTTCGTTAATTTAATTTGATTTTTATACTAGTTGACTCATTTGCTGCATCATATTTTGCATTCCCTCTGGTGTAGGATTAATAAAAATTGTCTTTGTATTTCCATTTTTGTCATTGGTGATTGTCCTCAACATGTCAATATATTGATTCATCATAACGAGGTTCATCACTGACTCACTACTGACACCTGTCTCACCCTGTAGCTGCTTGATTGATTCAGCTAGACCATTGATAATTGCTTGTCTTTCTAGGGCTAAGCCTTGACCCTGTAGTAGGCGTGTTTGTTTTTGTCCTTCTGCAGTTTTTACTGCCCTGATATACTCTGCCTCTGCCTCATTGAGCGCTGCTTCTTGAAGTCGTTTGGAAGCGACAACCCTACTCATAGCATCGGTAATTTCACGTGGGAGATTTATATCACGAAATTGAAACGAATCAACAATATAACCAAATCCATTGAGTCTATCTCGGAGGTGGCTCGTCAAATATACAGTCATCTCATCTCGACTTCTGATTGTCTGCTCATGAGTTTGAGTTGCCACAAAGGCACGAATTGAGTTTTCAACCAAAGCCTTGATCGTGATTACTGGATTGTCTGTGGAGTAGGCTGCTTCGTAGATCTTGCTCGGACTAACCTGATAGACAAGTGTGGTATCGATAGAAACATTTACTTTGTCTGAGGTAATAGCCAAAATCTGAAAATCCATTGTCAGTGTAGATAGATTTACTTTGCGAGCGGCGACTTCCACAAACGGAATCACAAAATTTAAACCCGGGAAAATCACTCGACTAAACTTACCTAGGGTTTCTACAGTAAAAGCTGTTTGTTGCTTTACGATTTTGACCGAACTAGCCAATACGAATAATACAATGACAATACAAAAAATGAAAAAATATAGCATATTAGTTAATAAATAGTGATAAAAAAGGGTGATTATTTGTTTGCTGAAACGTCTACTGGAAACTTATCTCTAACGAATTTATCAATACTCCCAGCACCCATCAAGACTACCATATCGTTTTGATCAAGATGTTTTTGGATGCGTCGAACCAAGTTATCACCTAACTCATCTACAGCTACAGTTGGTCTACGAGCCAGACTCGCCAAAAAATCAGGACTTAGTACCTCAAGCTGCGAATCCTCACGCGTTAGATAAGTCGGCAACCAGTACACTAAATCAGCATCTGCGAAACAATTTCGATAGCCTAGTTGAATATCGTTTTGATGTTGGCGAATATTTTGGTGTGGTTGATACACGACAACCAGTTTTGATTGCGGATTGTCGGATTGTCGGATTCTCTCTCGAGCCATTTGAATAGTAGCTTTGACTTCGGTTGGATGATGAGCATAGTCGGTATATAGATTATTTCGCAACTTTTCAAACCTCCTAGCAGTTCCGGGAAATAATGAAACAATATCAAACAGCTCAGCTATAGTAGATTTTTTCTTGGAAAGTACATCCTGAAGAATAGACTTGCACAGGCAGATACATAAATAAGCATTTTCCCTGTTGTGTCGACCAGGCAAATTTACAGCCTCTATCTCTTCGACAAATGGTGGTAAACTACGACTCAGACGAAACTCACCATAACTTCCCTCGGTATTACGCAACCCAATCTTTAACAAATCCTCAGCATAGACCACATTGACAACTCCTTTAGGTATAAACTCAGCAAAACATTCATAATACTCTTCAGCAGAATTATAGCTGTCTGGATGATCAAAATCAACATTGGTGGTGATAGTGTAGTATGGCTTCAGCTCCAAAAACTTTTTGTTGTACTCGTCCGCTTCGTAAATAAAATACTCACTACCATCTGTATACTTGCCTGACTCGCCAAAACTCAGATTAGTGCCGACAATATAACTCACTGATATATTGAGCTGTTTAAAAATCCAGATGAGCATCCCTGTGGTCGTAGTTTTACCGTGCGTACCAGCAATCGCTATCATTTTTAGATTCTTTTTTAACAAGATGTGATTCAGGAATTCATTCTGTTTGGTTACTTTGATATTATTATGCTGACAAAACAATATTTCGGGATGAGAATCCATTATCGCAGGCGAATGAATATACCAATCAATATCAAAAATATAATCAACCTCATCAGATTGCGGCAAAATATGCACACCGCGGTTTTGTAAGCTTTGGAAATTAAGGTTATCTGACTCTATAGACGAATCTGAACCTGTCACCTGAATCCCGCAATCCAAAGCAAAATGAGCCAGTGAGGATAAGCCAGCCCCCAAGATTCCCGAAATAAAAATATGCATATTGGACAATTCCATGTCTCTTTAGTACAATTCTAGCATAAATGTCAAACAATCAAAGTGTGCTCGTAGCATCTAAAAAAAAGTTTAGCAATATCATTCGTGTAATTTTTGATCCAAAGCTAGTAGTTCTGATGTTTTTTATTATTGTCACCGCAAGTGTGTTCATAAATCAAATTGTATGGCTCCAGTTAAAAAACCAAAATATCGAAACACAAAACTCTCAACAAATCAAAATTGACAGACAGAAAAAAGATAAAAACAAGATCCGCGATCTGTGGCAAAAACAGGCTGAAATCAATGATAAAATGATAAAATCTGGAGACACTGTAAAAAACAAAACTGACATCCTCAACGATGAAATCAAAAAGAGTATTAGGTTTGTATTTGATAAAGCAGAGGTACTCCCAACTGCCAACCAGAAAAATCTAATCAAAGCTCAAGAAGATCTCAACCAAGCCCAAAAAGACCTAGAGTCAGTCAACCAAGAGGCTATTCAGTTCAAACAAGACTCCAAAAATACTGTAGATGCCCTCTACCAAGAACTAGGCGAAGACCAATTCAACCGAGCAAACCCAGACGGAATCAAACAGTAAAACTCCACCTCAAATATGTTTAGACAACATGACGAGATGGATTACTGTGTTTGGTATAAAATTTTGATTCAGCATTTTTTCTCTCTGAATATGTGGACTGATCTATGCAAAAACTTAATATGACAGGAATACCCAGTGCACAAAAACAATATGCTAAATAAAAATTCTTAGCCCAGTCTGAGGCATCCTCATCATCCAGTATTTCTCCTGAGATAAAACCTTGGTAATCAGAATAATACAGCTTAGCTAACCAAGAAAGTGATACATACTCTCTGGAAGTGTAAAATTCATACATTTACTCAGTATCTATAATTTGCTCTAGTTGTAAAGTTGAACAAATTCTAAGTCAAGCTTTTATATTTTAACCCTGTAATTTGATTTAGTAAAAAATTAAGTGTGCATTTCCAACTCAAGATATTTGCAAAAATCGCCATAACCACGAACAGCGAGAATATTAACAATGAATACGTATATTGATAAATTGAAATAAACGAGATAATTAAAAATATGTTGAATAGACAAAATAAAGTGTTTTTTACCATCAATTTAGACCTAAGGTTTCTTGTGTTTTCGTATTTGAGATGTGCAATTAAATCAAAAAATGTAGCTTTAAATAAAAAGATAGCTACAATATTTACTAAAAAATAACCCAAAAATGAATTTATTGGAGATAAGATAATCCATACTGTGATATCGTTGTGTTGAGTAGAGTCTAAACGAAATATTTCTGCAAGTTTATCATATCCAATAGTGTTGTAAACGGTGTTTGATATATCGACAGCAGGAATAACCATTGACAGCAGTAACATTAAGAATAAGCAAAAAGTAAATGCAAATAGAATGGTACAAAGATATGCCAGTAAGTGACGACAGGTGTTTTTAATGATTTGATGGGTCATAAAGTTAGTTTTAAATAGATCGAGAATGGATTTTTTTATAATAGTCAAACAATGCCATGCAAATAAATTGATCACTAATAAACTGAGATCTAGTTATATTCTCCTCTCAAATTGACATAACCTAAAAACTTCATTTTTATAGTTTCAATGACAAATTATAGACGTAGAAGTAGCCGCCCTGTAGACACATCAAAGTTATTCAACGTGAATAGACAGATAACTGCACCTGAAATCCGAATTATCGATGAGGAGGGTGGTATGGTTGGAGTGTATTCAAACCGCGAAGCCATGATACTAGCAGAGACCAAAGAACTCGATTTAATTGAAATTAACCCAAAGGGAAATCCGCCTGTAGCTAAAATGATGGAGTACAGTAGATTTAAATATCAACTCGATAAATCAGATAAAGCCAAACCAAAACCTGCCACAGAATCCAAAGTTCTTCGTGTTTCAGTGCGTGTCGCTCCTCATGATTTAAACGTCCAATCCCGTAAGGCAGATGAATTTTTAAACAAAGATCTCAAGGTTAAACTCCAAGTTCAAATGAGGGGTCGTGAAAAGGCTCACCCTGAACTAGCAAGCGAAACAATGATTCAATTCCTAGCGGCAATTACTGCTCCGCACACTCTTGAGAGTGAAGCTAAACTCATGGGAGATAGTTGTGTATGCACACTAAAACCAAAACCTGTTTAATCCTAAAATTTTGTTAGATAGTTGATATGTATGACCAGAAATCCTGTTCAAATATTTGTAGATTTGGCATTCCCGCAATTCAACATAGACTACAGTTCGCCGTTTTCATATCTCACCGACACCATAGATATAGACCACTCACCCAAACTAAAACTGCTTGATTCTGAACAAGAAAAATATCTCAAACAAATTATCATCTGCAGTAGTTTTGAAAACAGAATTATCCATGATCTCATACTCAGACTAAAATACGGTATGGAGTGGTCGATATGTGAATCATTGGTTCAGTTGTTGATTGCTGGATTGCACCCGATAATATCAGAACTTTCTCCAGTAAAAACTATCATCGCTTCTGTACCTCCAGATCCAAAACGATTACTCTATCGTGGGTTTCATGCTCCTGACATACTATCTCAAAAACTGGGGGAAGCAACACAATTCCAAGTACACAAACTTTTTCAAAAAAACTCTTCTACACCAGCTCAGTTTCATCTTAGTAGAAAAAAACGGCTGACTAACCTGAGTGGAAGTTTTTCGTTGTTCTCACCTTTACCAATCAACTTGTCTGGGTTCGATACCATACTATTAATCGATGATGTAACTACAACTGGTAGTACATTTACAGAACTTGCAAAAGTCCTAAAGTCTGATTTTCCTTTTTTATCAATTATCGGTGTTGCGGTAGCTGGAAATTAATCACCAAACTACTAAACAGTTGACTAGTTGCAAATTTCATCACTACGTTTGAATAATAATCTTTTGTATTGATCTAACACTATGTATCATCCAATAATCGGTATCGAAACCCACATCCAGCTCAACACTATCACCAAACTCTTTTGTAGCTGTCTCAACGAATTCACACCCGACAATCCAAACAAAAATATTTGTCCATTTTGCACTGGTCAACCCGGCGCACTACCCATCCTAAACAAAGCAGCTGTAAAAAAATCCATACGATTTGGTACGGCAGTTTCAGCCACTATTCCAGATAAGACACGATGGGATCGTAAAAACTATTTTTATCCAGATTCTCCAGCTGGTTATCAAATTAGCCAATATGACAATCCGATTGTAGAGGGAGGAAAAATTCACTTTTATAGTGAGAACAAATCAAATGGGCAATTTGAAAAACATGTCGTAAACCTAACAAGAGCTCATCTTGAGGGAGACGCTGGTAAACTCATCCATGTTGGTACAAAAAGTTTGGTAGATTACAATAGGTCTGGATGCCCTCTATTAGAAATAGTATCAGAACCAGAACTGACCACTGCTGAAATGGCTATGGGGTATGTATCAGAACTCCAATTAATCGCCAGGAGGATTGGTATTTCAGATGCGGACATGGACAAAGGTCAAATGAGATTTGATTGCAATATTAGCATGAGAAACGAAGGAGAAGTAGAATCAAATAAACTTCCTAGCTACAAAGTTGAGGTAAAAAATATTAACTCGGTGCGTGCTCTTGGTCGAGCTATAGAATCAGAAATCAAACGCCAAACGGAAATACTAAACTCAGGAGAAACACCAGTCCAAGAAACAAGAGGTTGGCGAGATGATTTGAACAAAAGTGATAGTCAAAGATCAAAAGAAGACGCTATGGATTATAGGTATTTCCCCGAGCCCGATCTTCAAATCCTTGAAATCCAGAGTACTGATAGGCTGACACTCAGAGATTTACCTGAATTACCCGATACACAGAGACAACGCTATATCAATGCAGGGCTATCTATTCAAACAGCAAACACGTTCGTTAGTCAGGATAAAGTAGGGGATTTTTTTGATACCTTTAACTCTTCTAATAACTCAAAAACGTTGGCAAACATAATATCAATTCAGCTCATTGCCCTGAGTGAAAAACACGAAAAACCTATACAATCCCTAGTAAGCATCTCTAATTTAGAAAGTCTAGTTACTGTGGTAGATGAAAAGAGAATTAACAATCAAGGACTACAAAAAGCTCTGGAGATATTGATTATTGAACCAACCAAAACTACCGATGAAGTGTTGAGGGAACATAATTTGATACAGGTGAGTGATACAAACATTCTTGAGCGAATAGTAGATTTAGTAATACAAAACAACAGTATCCAAGTCGATCAGTATAAAGCTGGCAAGACCCAAGTAATTGGATTTTTGATTGGTCAGTGCATGAAAGAATCTAAAGGGTCTGGAAATCCACAGGTGTTTAGTGGGATTTTAAGAGATAAGTTAGACTAAACAATTCACTGGGTATCAGTTTTACATGCTAAAACCATCAAAATTATAGGCATTGCTAATTATTTCTATTTCACTGTTGTTTATGACAGCTACATCAAACTGCATATTGTACTCTGCGTATTGCTTGTGTTTGAGTATAAAATATTGAAATGCCGAATATAGTGTTTTTAGTTTTGTTGCACTAATTTGCATTTGTGCTAGTCCAAATTTCTGATTGGATCGAGCCTTGACTTCAACAAAATGAAGTATGTGTTTTTTCTCGAAAATTAGATCGATCTCACCACGTCGACCTTGACTTCCTTTATGGTAATACTGAAAATTTTGATCTATTAAGCAAAAGTAGTTTTTCAGGTAGTGATTAAGCGCTAGGTCTTGACCTATCATACCGATTTCAAATGTAGATTGTATTGACATAAAATAGGAGGAGAGAATTTGAGAAGAGAGGTATAAACAAAAAATTACCCTTTACTGGGCTTTTCCTGATTGTTTTTTGCTGCCATCAATTAATTTGATTTGTATGTGGCTCCGAAAATAGGACTCGAACCTATGACCCACTGGTTAACAGCCAGTTGCTCTACCAACTGAGCTATTTCGGAATGCTGTTACTATTCAACAATTTTCAAGAAAACGTCAAGTAAAAAATTGACAATTATATATATAAAAATGCTTTTCAATTATGTCTAATCTCCATATCTCCACACCCTACCCGTCGCAAGATATTTCAAAAATGCTCAATGTACTACTATCCTCCAGCATACATTTTTATTTTATCTACAAAAACTATCACTGGAATCTTATCTCAGCTGATTTTTATCAATACCACACTCTTTTTGACAAACACGCTAGTGAAATATTTGAAACTGTGGATAAAATTGCTGAAAGGGTTAGACAGATTGGTGAAATAGCGGAGGGTAGTCTGACGGAATATATAAGCCTGAGCATACTGGTTGGTGAGTTTGCACAAATTGGTGACTTGGATCAAGTACTCAGTCATTTAGCTGACTCTCACGACAAAATTATCACTGAATTGGAAACTACGATTGAGTATTGCTCAGAAAACAAAGACTTTTCCACGGCCGATTTGCTTACTTCATTTTTAGAATCCCAACAACAAATGCGGTGGTTTATTATAGCAAGTAACAGCTAATGATAGTTCATGATGATGTGTGATACGATAACTTTTTTAGGACCAAGATGTAGCTATCACCATATCGCAGCTCAGAAGTTTGTTGGAAAGATGGTTTTTAATAACGTACCAGAGTTGGTGTCGGTGTCTTCGTTTGAGGATGTTTTCAGATCTGTACATAGTACCAATATAGGTATTATAGCCACAAACAATACCACAACAGGCAATGTATCTAATCACCTCTCAAGAGTTCAAAATAATTACAACCTCATATCCTATTTGCAGCTAAAAATACACCACACACTTCTCATTCATCCAGATACGGCTTTAGAAAAGATAACAAAGATTATTATTCATCCACAAGTTGAACTACAGTGTAACATGTTTTTGGATACACAGCCATGGCTAAGGCAGCAAACATCATCCACTAGCCAAGGTGCAGAAATAATCACCACAAATAATCTATTAGATACCGCAACTATTGGAAATCTGCAGATAGCTGAGCACTACACACTCAAGCACATCGATATTTCCGTCATGAATTCGATTCACAATACTACGTGGTTTGCTGTTTTTTCAAAAAAACTATAATTAATAACCAAAATACGATCAAAATATGTCACTACCACTCCTGAGAAAACAATTACAGATGCTCGATGACAGTTTGTTATTTTTATTGAGCCAAAGAAGACGAATAGTGGAGCAAGTCGCAAAAGAAAAACAACCCCTCAATCTACCAGCCCTCAATCCTCACGTCGCCCATGAAAAAGAGATCAGACTGTTGGAAACTGGACTTGAATTAGGCCTATCAGCAGATTTGGTTCAAAAAGTATGGCATGTAATCCACGAAGACTCGGTAAATATGCAACGAGAAATATTTAAAACATAACAAACTACTATTATGACAAACAATTTTCTTCCCATAGCTTTTCTTCAAAACACCTTCATACCCTTTGACCAAGCTAACATATCTATCGCTACTCACGCACTGCATTATGGTACTGCGGCTTTTGGTGGGCTCAGAGGTAAAATCGATCCACAAAATTCGAGCCAAGCCTTACTGTTTAGATTAGACAAGCACGCCGAAAGACTTTCACAAAGTGGTATGTTTCTAGGGTATGACGTGAGTGCATCGTTTATCCAGCAAACAATTATAGATTTTGTTGAGAGAAACAAACCTGTAGATGATTTTTATATTCGACCACTTGTTTATACTTCTGATCTAGGAATTACCCCTCGACTACATGATGTAGAAAAAGACTTTTTGATTTACGGATTGTATTTTGGTAGCTACTTTGCAGATAAGGGATTGCGGGTGTGTTTTTCATCTTGGCAAAGACAGTCAGACAGTAGTATGCCCCTTCGAGGTAAAGTATCTGGTGCTTATATCACCTCAGCCCTTGCAAAAACCGAAGCATACGCACGTGGATATGACGAAGCAATTTTTTTGAATGCAAGTGGAAAAGTCTCTGAGGCATCCGCCATGAATCTCTTTATAGTAAAAAATGGTGTACTCATTACACCTGACGCCAACCAAGACATTTTAGAGGGTATAACTCGCCGAAGTATCATAGAAATAGCAGATAATCTCGGTATCAAAGTAGTTCAAAGAGTGGTAGATAAAACCGAACTAATCACAGCTGATGAGTTTTTTTTATGCGGCACAGGAGCAAAACTCGTAAAAGTTTCCGCGGTGGAACAATACAAACTCAGTGATACAACTCCTATATTTGAAAAGCTTGTAGACGAAATAAACTCCATAACCAATGGTCAAAGATCTGATTACGCAGATTGGATAACACACGTCCCTATATAAAAACATGTATGCCCACCTATACAAACACACATATATTTTCCGCTGATAATCAAGAATCACAAATAATTGTAGGGAATGATATTTTTGAATCTTTTTTTAGCAATGTAGATCTCAGTGTTTATTCTTCGTTTTTTATCATTACAGACTCAAATGTAGGAGCGATTTATCTGAATAAACTAATGGAAATAATGAAAAAGATATATATAAATAAAAAGGTTTACTCCGTAGTTCTGCCTGCTGGTGAGGAACACAAAAACCTAGACTCCCTCAACACAATCTGGACTAGTATGCTGAGCTCAGGAATCGATCGCAAATCTCTAGTTATCAATCTCGGTGGTGGGGTAATTACAGACATGGGGGCTTTTGCAGCGTCTACATATATGAGAGGTGTAGATTTTATCAATATTCCTACCACACTACTTTCACAGGTTGACGCAAGTGTCGGCGGTAAAACAGGCGTAGATTTTCATGAGGTAAAAAACATTATTGGTTGCTTTTCCCTAGCTAAATATGTACTGGTTGACACAGAGACACTTTCTACACTACCAAAGCGAGAGGTTTTGTCGGGGCTAGCAGAAATAATCAAACATGGTTTATTGGCAGAAAATATTTCCTTTGGGTCTAATTATTTATCTCAAATTAACCAGTATATAGAGGATCCAAACCAAGAACTGTTAGAGACACTTATCAATGAATCTATCAAACTAAAGATTGCAGTCTGCAAACTCGACCCACAAGAAAAACTCGGAATACGCAAGATCCTCAATTTAGGACATACCATTGGTCACGCCATAGAAAGTTTTAGTTTGAAACATGACGAATCCGACTATCTGAGACACGGTGAATGTGTAGCTATAGGAATCATTACTGAATCAAAAATATCCAAAGAAAAAGGATTGCTAACTCAAAATGATGTAGATAACATCCATACCATCATCAAACGATCAGGATTACCAACAACCTACCACATACAGTCTGAAGAAAACCTTGATGAAATCCTCGGGCTTCTCAAAAACGACAAAAAAAACACCGCTGATATAATACAGTTTGTACTACTAAAAACCAATGATAGACAACAAATAGTAGCAGAATGGGGAGTAGAAGTAGATGAAAATATTATCAGAAATATACTCTTTACGGATTAGGGAAACTGTGCAGTGATTTACGAATGAGTTTAGGAAAATTGAAAACTTTCGTGCAGATACTTGGTGTGATTAGTATGATACTTATGATCATAGCTGGTACACTTTACCTCAACAACACATCGCAATCACGATTAAAACCACTAGAGTCCAAAAAAGATATCGTCTACGGAGTTACAGATTCAAAAGGCGTTTTCGATAAAAATCAAAATATAATATATGAAAGTGTGTATTGGAAATGGAATGACGAGCCAGTTACGAGTATCAATGAAAAGGTTGATACTATAACAAAAAAGACCCGTACACCGATAATCATGGTCGAGCCATGGCTAAAAAATGAATCTAGTGTATTTATTTTTAATAAAATTATCGAGGGAAACTATCTCAAAATAATCGAAACATTTTGTGCAAACATCGAATCTAAAAAAACTCCTGTACTAGTATCATTCGGTCACGGTATGGATCTGGCAAATTCTAAATACCCATGGTCAAACGATGATGGAAGTGGATATATCATGGGATACAAATACTTCGTAAATAAGTGTAAAGCTAAGACCAATTACGCAAAGTATATATGGAGTCCAGATGGATCAGGATATGTAGATAAATACTATCCCGGCAAAAACTTTGTAGATATAATAGGGCTCAGTGTCACAGCAGACGAAAAACTTGATGATAAAACCTTTAAAGGTCTGTTTAATGATAAATATGCCCGGATCAAAAACTACAAGCAGCCTGTTATGATAACCCAACTAGGAGTCAGCGGTACACCTAAATATCAAAGAGAATGGCTAGATGAAGCCAAGAGAATTATCCTCGACAAAGATCTGCAACGATACTTGACAGCCGTGATTTACAACCAAGATGTAGACAAATCAGGAACGAAATACACCCTAGACCCAGTTTATATAATACCATCTCAATATTTTCCATTTCAATAACTCTACTAGCAAACTCAATAAATACGATTATGAATAAACCAAAAATTATAGATACGGTACTATACCTTTTTTCACTAGGATTTGTAGTGTATTTACTCAGCATTCACACCATAACAAGCACAGCATTATATCTAGGAAGCAAACCAACTAAATGGATACTCTTTGGATCAATAGCAATCACTCTGGTGTATTCTGTAGTTTCATTTATCATGATCAGCAAAAAGCGTATTTTTGGATGGCTCGGTGTAGTGCCTCTGTTTTTGATCTGCTTGAGTTTCTTGTATGGAGTTACTGTAAATCACCAACTATATGATATTTCATTTGATGGTCAGGCATATCATGGAGAAGCAATCGTCACGATTATCGAAGGCTGGAATCCAGTAAAAAACCCTACTAGTAAAGGCGTTAATCAGTACGTTGATAATTTAAAATTTGATAGCTGGCTCGATTCGTACCCAAAGACAATGTGGTACAATAGTGCTATCACATATGATCTAACCAAGGATTTTCGAGACGTAAAGTTTTTCAATTTTTCAATTATTTTTGCTGGCTTTGCAATTGCATATCTCAGCCTAAAAGACATACAATTCACTACAAAAACTGAATATAATTATCTTATTGCTTCAATACTTTCCTTGCTAATAGTTGCAAATCCAATTGCAATCGTACAGTCAACCACAGCTAGTTTAGATGGTGTTTTATATTTTTTGATAGTAATTTTGTGTGGGGTATTATTCCAGATATATAAAGAGTTTGAAAATCCATCAACCCAAAAGTACCTAAACTATTTTAATCTAGGTGCGACATTTATCATACTTTCAAACATAAAGCTAGCTGGGATGATCTACGGGCTATTATTTATATCCAGTTTTGGATTACTAGTGCTGCTTATTAAATCAAGACATCTGATTGAATTGGCTACAGTATCTATTATCTCCTTGTTTTTAGCTGTAGTAGTCTTTGGTTTTAATCCATACATCACCAATGCAATTGACTACAAAAACCCTCTATATCCAGTTTTTGGACCAAACGCAATTAGTTTCCAAGAAAATACACCATCAAACTACAGAGATAAATCGAATCTTGAAGTTTTTGCTGGGGGGTTATTTTTTAAATCTAGTGATGTATTTCCAGACGCTGATTCTGGAGAACCTGCAGAGTTAAAACTACCGTTTACGGTTTATGACTCTGAGTTAAAATCATTTGCGAATCCGCAGATTAAAAAAGGTGGTCTTGGTTTGTTTACTGGAGGAATTACCATATTAGTTTTGATATGTTTTATTTGTACTCTAATTTATAATTATCACGACGTACTCAACCACAATCACCACGACTCAGGAAAACAGAATTCAAGAGTTTTAAAAAAGATATTTATACCCATTTTTATATTTGGAGTGTTTTTTATCTCATTTATACTGACTAAAACCAGTAGCACGCTCAGGTATATTCCCCATATTTGGTTGTTGTTCGTTATGATACTGGCTTTTGGATTATATACTAAAAACCTACAACTAAAGATATTTTCGGTTGTGATAATAGCAATTTGTTTCATCAATACGATTACTATGGCATCCACTTACTTTGACAATCAAATCAAAATTAGTAGCACAGTCACATCAACATTTAATCAAATGCGATTCTCTGGGGATAATTACCAGCTATACTACGGCTACTCATCTTCTCTCAGGCAGTACATGTACGATAATCAAATTTCAACTGTCGGTAGCACTCAACTGCAAGATGATTGTTGGTATACTCAGAATCCATTTTATCAATTGAGCTATAGTCTAGTTCAAGTCTGTGTACTAAAAAAATAACTATATGAACAACACCAAACCCAAAAATACACTTCAAAACAACTTCAAATATAACTATATTGTGGAAGATCCTAGTGGAATCAGATTTCTCAATGTTTTTGCGTTCTTTTCTTTTCTTTGTGCTATTTATGGATTTGTGCAGTTTCTAGCTCTGGATATTTGGTACGCTGTTTTATTTGGACCACTATTTTCAGTGTTGTTTATCAGTAAGTTATCGACATTTCTCATTAATAGTTTCTACCCAGAATTTAGTGTAGCCAAACATCAAAATTTTATACTCGATTTTTGGGACAAAAACCCCACCAAACCAACTGTGGACATCATGCTACCAATTGCAGGAGAGTCAATAGAAGTATTGAAAGAAACTTGGGAGGCTGTAAACAATATTCAGTATCCGAACTGTCGGGTCTATATCCTAGACGATGCTGGTGATAATCAGGCAGCAGAATTAGCTCAGAAATTTGGATTTACGTATATTCACAGACCAAACAAAGGTGAGTGGAAAAAGTCGGGAAATATCAAACATGGTTATGAGTCATCAGCTGGAGAATATGTTGTTATTTTTGATGCAGATTTTCGCCCAATACCTGAAGCACTAATCGAATCTCTACCCTATATCATCTCAAACAGTGAAATTGGTATTTTGCAGACACCTCAATATTTTCACACAGACACTGAAACAAATAAAAATTCCCCTATTGAATATGGTGCAGGAGCAGTTATCGAAGATTTTTATAGAGTTGTAATGCCTTCACGTGCTCGTTTTGGAAATGCTATGTGTGTAGGAACCAGTGCTATCTACCGACGAAAAGCAATAATCGAGTCTGGTATGCCACTTGTAGATCACACCGAAGACGTAAGACAGGGTCTATTGACCTACAACCAAGGGTATCACGTCAGCTATATCCCAGTAATTATCAGTCAAGGTGTCTGCCCAAACAAGATGGATTCCTACATCAAACAGCAAATGCGTTGGGCATATGGTAGTTTTGAGACGATATTTAGTCATTATTTCACACAAGCAAAACTCGATAATTGGAGTAAGTTCAACTATTTAACTTCGTTTCTATATTATTTATCAGAAGCTTTTGCGCCACTGCTTTCAATTCAAATTCTGTGCTTACTGTATTTCAACACGGAAACACTGCGACTCAGTTGGGCAATTCCGTTTGTTCCGTTTATTTTTTATCAACTTGTATTGAAACCAAAATTTACCCTGAACAAAAATCTTTCTGGTATTAAAATTGTTGGCTTAGCACATACATTTATCTATAGCACTGCCCTTGTTCGCCTACTTCTCGGCAAAAAACTCGATTGGGAAGCAACAAATGCTCAAAATCAAAATAATAAAGGGGATGTGGCACAAATAGTTCGAACATCATCTCTAATATTCACAATATTTTACATTGTTGCATTTTTAGCTATTTTGATAGTAAAGCCCTATATTTTATTGAATTTTGAGACATATATTATCTTAGCGTTTTGTGTCTATCGTATAGTAAATTATGTCAGATTTACTCATTTTCAACTCACTGTTGACAAGGGAACGATTGAGGAAAAAGTTAGTGAATTGCAGAAATCCAAAAAAATTGCTCAGATAAACACATAACTTGCTCATTATAAAAACAATTCAAGCTAAATTATATGGGGAAAAGAAATATTACTATTATCATTTTCACAGTTTCACTTTTTACCCTATTAGTTACAACTGTTTTTGTAAAAAATATGCTGAGAAACCAAACTGAATTGCCAAACAAGCAATCAATAGTCAACAACGAAAAAGATACTACAACCCAAACAAAACTAGTGGTACCAAAAAAAAACAGGGGCAACCCAAATACATTTCCCTTTTATAGTGAATCTGTAGCTGATGAAAGTGCACGAAATAGCTTATACATCAAAGATACCTTAAGACAATACCCTATTCCCACAAACAGAATTTGGAGTTCGGTGGTGTTTAGTGGTAAAGTGCTTGGCTTATTTACATTTCCTCTGGCTTTTCAATCTATTGATGGTGGTCTAGCTCTCACTTCGCCAAACAAAAAAGTCGAGGACAAAACGGTATTTGGTCAAATTGGTAATCAATTCCTAAAAATCACAGGAGAGAAACCAGTTACAACTGTACGTGTGGAATCCTACTCAGATATTTCTGTCGAGCTAGTTTTTCAGGATGAGGCAACAAAAGATGTATTTTCAGCTATAATCACCCAAGGATCTCCATACATTTATATTCAGCCAATCCAAAAACAGCTCACCATTAAATCAAGTGATTATAGTCTCAAAGACAACAATATTTATCAGAACAACAGTCGATATTTTGGTGTTTTCACTGATGGTGAAGTAGTACGCAGTGCTGACAATCTAACTATTAATTTTAATAACCCACACACACAATACCTCACACTCGGATTTTTTAATAAACCTGAGCTATACAATGAAATTTCTCAGTACGCCCAAAATCGCTTTCAAAATGTATATTTTAACAATTCAAATGAGAATCAGTTTGATATAAAGTATCATCCAAAATCATCCACGAATCAAACGATATTTGGTTTACTTCCACACCAACAAATTACGAACAACACTAACAACACACCACTATTTGAAGTAGAAACAATCAGAGGTGTCCAAAAGTTTTACAAAATCTCCAATACAATCTCATTTGCAACGCCAAAACAAATGCTCGAAGTTAATCTAGAGCTCAAACCTGAAATCCTAGAAAAAAATAAGCAACTGCTGTATAAAACACTTGATGATGATGTAAAAGGTTTGGTTGATTTACCCAAAGGCAGTTACTTTGGAGGTAAATACGTAGCTAAAATTGCCAGATTATTGCAGATCGCTAAACAGCTAAATGATTCTAAAAACTCAACTATATTAGAAGAAAAGCTATACAAAAATCTGAGTGACTGGTTTCAATACTCTGGAGAAGATGATCAAAATTATTTTTTATACGACAAAACCATTGGGGGATTAATTGCTCAAAAACCTGAATTTGGATCAGATGAATACAACGATCATCATTTTCACTATGGCTATTTTGTGTACGCTTCTAGTATTTTAGCTCAGTATAATCCAGACTTCATACTGCAATATGGGAATATGGTAGATTTGCTGATCAAAGACTTTGGTAACAATCAGCGATATGATAAACAGTTTCCTTTTAACCGAGCGTTTGACTTTTATGAAGGGCATTCATGGGCATCTGGCAAGCAGACTTTTGCAGATGGAAACAACCAAGAATCAAGCTCGGAAGCTATAAATGCTTGGTATGCTGTGTGGCTTTGGGGTAAAACTAGCGGGGATGTAGAAACAGAAAAGCACGGACGGACACTATATAATATGGAGGTAGAATCAACGCTACAATACTATTTGAAACCCATAGGCCGAAACCCCTCGACAGGTGTACTATGGGGAGGGAAAGTAGATTATGCCACATTCTTTTCAGGAGAAGATTTAAAAATACAAGGAATTCAGCACCTACCCTTTACACCAGGCTCAACCTACTTGTCGCAGAGCAAATCAGTAGTAACAGATCTCAATGGTAAATTTGATGAAAGTTGGCTCGACATAGCATATATGTACAGAGGAATCAAACAAGGTATAACAGTAGCACCAGAAAACACACTTAAAACAATTACGATTGATGATGGTAACAGCAGGTCAAATATGTATGTCTGGTTATTGTACTGGGAAGGGAAAAAATAAATTTAGGGCGGCAGGCAAGCTGGCGAAAAAACTATGTGAGTTTCTCTAGTATTTCTAAACCTTGTTGTGCTGTAAGTTGTCCTGATGCTGTGGTCATACCCTGCAGTGAAAAGAAGCTGAACTCACCACCGAGTAATAAACTGAGGATCCTACTTTTTTTGGCAAACTCATTGTCTCCCATACCAACCATCACACATTTGTTTTGAGAAGTACTATGAATCAAGTGGGTTACCAGTTTTTGCAGATCAATAATGGAATCTACAGTAGTAGCAAATTTTTGAATATCACAGTCCAGATTGTTCATTTCGTCACCTAATATTTGAAGTTCATCACACTCTGGTGTCAAAGTAAAGTTATGATAAGAAATTATGAATTGAGTTTTTGATCCACAATTTCTGCGTAAATTAGTGAGGCCATGCATCAGATCATCTATTTTTGCAAGCTCTAAATCGATATCAATATAGGCAAAGTCCAGCTCAATAGCTTTTTTCATAACCTCAGTCCAGTTTTGATAATTATTTTCACAATTTCCACCACACTGCTGCATCCTACAGGTGATAATAAAATCCACATCTAAAAAGTTTTTGATCAACATACCTAAAACATCGATGTGCAAACTGATATTGGCATCATACAAACAATCTAAACGAATCTCGATTAATCGTGTATATTTGGTTGCCTGTTGAATATTGTTGTATAGTTCTGAGGGATTTTTCCCATACACGCTCACACACATTTTGTCCTTCATCAGCCTAGAATTGACAATATATCTCAACCACGTCAAATCTGATTGGATTATGCCAGCAAATACATTTGGAGAAATTTTTCGAATTACCAGTTTTGGAGAATCGCACGGTATCGGCGTCGGAGTGGTTGTAGATGGTTGCCCGGCAGGTTTAGAGTTAAACGAAAACGATATTCAGCCTGATTTAGATCGTAGAAAACCGGGTCAGAGTCACATCACTACAGCTCGAAGCGAATCAGACACTATCTCGATTTTGAGTGGGGTCTTTGAGGGAAAAACTACTGGGTCACCTATCATGATGATGGTCACAAACAAAGATCAACGCTCACAGGACTATGACACAATCAAACAACTAATACGTCCCAGCCACGCAGACTATACATATAACGTAAAGTATGGAAATCGTGACCCACGCGGAGGCGGTCGTAGCTCAGCTCGAATCATGATTGCCCGAGTCGCAGCTGGAGCAATTGCAAAAAAGTTTTTACGAGAGAAATGTGGAATGGAGTTTTTAGCATATACCCAACAGGTCGGATCGATTTTTACAGACAAACAACCAGAAGGTGTTACTTTTGAAGAGGTCGAGTCAAATATTATCCGCTGTCCAGACTCAGAAACCGCCACAAAAATGATCCAACTCATAGAAGAAATAAAAGCAGACCAAGACTCAATCGGTGGAATAATCCAAGGTGTTATTCGAGGTGTGCCAGCTGGACTAGGAGAACCAGAATTTGATAAGCTACCCGCACTACTAGCACACGCCATGATGAGTATCAATGCCACAAAAGGGTTTGAAATTGGATCCGGATTTTCAGGAGTTACGCTTCGTGGTAGTGAGCATAATGATATCTTTTATACAGATGATAATGGAAAAGTCCAAACTAAAACCAACTATGCTGGGGGGACGCTTGGAGGTATTTCAAGTGGTCAAGACATCACATTTAGAGTAGCTATCAAACCTGTCGCAACCATTGCAAAATCTCAAGAAACTATAGATATAAACGGAAATAAAACCACAGTAGAGGGCAAAGGTCGTCATGATCCGTGCGTACTTCCACGAGCTGTACCGATAGTTGAAGCAATGGCAGCTTTGGTCATTATAGATCTATACTTACGTAACAAGGCTGAAAATCACTAAACACACTTTGACTAAAAAATACGCCTTTATATGCTTTCTATATTTCCATTCAGACAATCAATCAACACATCTATCACGATACCGGGATCAAAAAGCGATACAAATCGAGCCTTGGTTTTAGCTAGTCTATCAGATGGTGTTTCAATTCTGAATGGGATCTCTCAGAGTGATGACTCAATGCTCATGATAGAAAACCTCATAAAACTCGGCATCAAAATTACTGAGATAGATACAAAGACTTTAGAAGTTTGTGGAAACGGAGGCAACTTTAAGCCATTTTTTGGTGAGCTCAACTCAGGCATAGCAGGAACTACAAGTCGATTTTTAGCAGCGATCTGCACACTGGTACCTGGCGAGTTTGTTCTAAATGCTAGAGGCAAAATGCTCGACAGACCAATGAAAGAGCTACTCGATGGATTAGCATCCCTTGGTTCCATGTTTGAATTTTTAGGTAACCCAAACTGTCTGCCTATACGATTCGCTTCAGAATCCGCAATCTCTGGAGGCAGTGTTTCACTCAATGGTCAGGTTTCTAGTCAGTTTTTTACTGCACTACTGTTGATTGCTCCTGTGCTAGCTAATGGCCTACAAATACAGGTTATTGGTGAACAGGTATCTCAATCCTACATAGACATGACCCAGTCCATACTAGCTGATTTTGGCATCGAAATGAAAAATGAAAACTACACTCAATACATCATAAACTCAAATCAAAAACTAATTTCCCAACCGTACCAAATCCAAGGTGACGCTTCTGGTTGTAGCTATTTTTGGGGTATAGCTGCACTGACGGAATCTACAGTACGAATACAAAATATCAACCCAGAAACCACACAGGGTGATATACAGTTTGCAGACATTCTGGAGAAAATGGGTTGTAGAGTAGTAAAAAACCTAGATGAAAAATGGATACAGGTGACAGGTTCAAAAAATCTCATCGCAGTTGATGTAAATATGGAAAACCTACCTGACACTGCCCAAACCCTAGCTGTGATAGCTGCCTTTGCCACTGGAACTACTCGAATAACTGGATTATCCACACTCAAAAAGAAAGAAACTGATAGACTCAGTGCACTACATACAGAACTCAAAAGAATCAACATCACTACACGAATCGGTGAAGATTGGATAGAGATTGACGGTGGAAAACCAATTGGCACTACCATAGAAACCTACCATGACCATCGTATGGCTATGAGTTTTACGATAGCTGGTTGCAAAATCCAAGGAATCACCATTCAAAATCCAGAAGTAGTTTCTAAATCTTTTCCAGACTTTTGGGACAAATTATCAAGCCTAGGCATCGAAACGAGAGTCACAACTCAGTATGAATAAGAATATTGTTTTAGTTGGTTTTATGGGCAGCGGCAAAACTACTATCGGAAAGTTACTCGCTCAGTCACTGGCTTGGAATTTTATAGATACTGACGATATAGCTATAAAAAAAAGCGGCAAAACAAGTGCCCCAGAAGTGTTTGAGCAACTTGGCGAAATAGGATGGAGAAAATATGAATCTGAGGCGATTAGCGAACTTTCAAAACAGACAAATCTGGTGATTTCCACGGGCGGCGGAGTGATAACCAACTCAGAAAATATAGTAAATCTAAAAAAGGGTGGTCATTTAGTATATTTACAGACTTCATTTGAAACTATTACCAGTCGACTCATAGGCGATACCTCCCGACCCTTGTTTACTGATATCAAAATCGCACACAAACTATTTGAGACTAGAGAACCGCTGTACAGAGAAAATTCGGACTGGACACTAGATACAACACTCAAAACACCTGCAGAGTTATGCTCAGAAATATTATTATCGGTCAGCCGTTAGATCACACACTATCACCAGATTTGCACAATCAATTGTATGTTAAACTGTGCTTAAATGAGGAGTTTGTATTTGAAAAGATGACTATTGAGCCAGAGAATTTGTATAGTTGCATGGAGATGTTTCGCAGAGAACAAACCCTAAACGGACTAGCAGTGACCATCCCACACAAAGTAAACATCCTAAAATACTTGGATATTATAGACCAAAAAGCCCAGCAAATCGGTGCAGTCAACACAGTAATCAAGAAAAATGGAAAACTCATTGGATACAATACAGACTGGATTGGCATTTACGAGCCTCTTAAACAGACCATGAAAATATCTGACTCAAGATCCCCAAATATACGAGTAGCTATTCTCGGTGGCGGAGGTGCTGCCAGAAGTGTGATCTTTGCGTGCAATGGACTAGGCTACAAATCAACTGTTTTTCTCAGAAATACAAACAAAGGGAGTGTTTTGCAATCTGACTTTGGATGCCAGATTTGTACATGGGGCGATGTAGAACTAGCTCAATACCAGGTTATTATCAACACTACACCAATTGGAATGTATCCAAACACTGACCAAAACCCACTAAAAAGCTACATGCCAAACAGGCGTCAAACTCTATTTGATCTCGTTTACAATCCAGATATTACACAGTTTTTACAATCTGGAATACATGCTGAATGCACAACAATCAAAGGAAGTGAAATGTTTATCTACCAAGCCCAAAAACAATTCGAATTATTTACTGATGTACAGCCTGATATCCGTGTTGTCAGACAGGTGTTTGGATGTATTTAAAGGTCTTGTGTGGTAATCTGAGTAATCCTGTTTTCCATTTGGTTGATCTCCTCCTCAATTTCTTTTTTGAGTTTATACGCCTCTTCTAGTAGTGGCATACTTTCTGAGAGGGTTACTTTTTTTTGCTCAAGCATCTGTTGAATTTCTTGGAGTCGGGTGAGTTTCTGCTCAAGTGTTTTCGAGGGCATTGCTAATCAGTAAATTAATTTGGTTGGATTCTTCTCTTTTGGTTAGATTATTTCTGCAAAGCGTTATCAATTTTCTTTTTTAGCTCTGTGTCAGCTCCCAAACCTCCAGTCCACCAGTCTGTTATTTTGTTGTCTTTGTAGAGGATGGAAATCGGTGTACCAATTTTTTCTAAACTTCCTGATGCCTTTGAATCACCTTTTACATTTGCAGGTAGTTCAATTTGTTTCAGATCGTCTTGATCAGCCTCTATTTGCTTTGAGATTTCTGTGCTATTTCTATCATCATTAAATTTATTGATATCTAAATTGAGCTCCTTGGCTATATTTTCCATGGTACTGTTGCTCAAACCCTTTTCCTGATTATCAAAAACCTTGTCTCCAAACTCAAAGAATTTACCCTGTTTTCCAGCAGCTTGCACTGATTTTGCAGCGTTTCGAGCATATGGATGGAGAGATTCAAGAGGAAAATGCTTGTACACAAAACCGACTTTATCACCATATTCTTTCTTTACTGTTTGCATGGATGGATTATTTCCTTTGCAGGCTGGACACTGATAATCTACTAAATATACCAAAACTAGACTGCTTTTCATGTTTCCAAGTGTGGCGTTATATTTTTTTTGTAGTGAAATATCAAAAGTTCCACCATCAATTGGTGTAGATTTTCCTCCAAAAGCACTAAAGAGGCTAAACACGCTCCCTATCAGCACAACTACACTCAAAGCCTTGGTAATACTAGGTAAATATTGCCACAAAACTAACCAAAAATTGTCCTCATATTTGTTCATATACCCAATTACAAAGGTGGTTTACTGGAGTTGTCAACTTGACTAAAAATTCTTTTTCTAATCAATATTTCAGTTATTCTAGCTATCATTTAGTTAAAATATAGATTTTGTAGTGTAGATTATATTGCAGTCGTAGCTCAGTGGATTAGAGCGTTTGGTTGCGGTCCAAAAGGTCGCAGGTTCGATCCCTGCCGATTGCACCACACAGTATATTTAGCATTTCACCCCTCATTAGGGTGATTTTTATGGTCTAAATTATCATTCAAATTACAGTAAGTTGACTTTTCCTCAGGTTTACTTCATCCTATCTACAATAGATTTTCCTATCATGACATTTCATTCTACATCTCGATTTAATCTTTTTTTCATCAGCTTATCTCTCATTATATTCTGTGTGTTTTCCTTTGGAGGTTCAGCGGTTATTGAGGTTTCTTCTCAGGCTTACCTTACCAAATATGAAACTAAAAAAGCAGATATAGAGGTACAAAAAAGTAAAGTAAAAGAGACTCTCAACAATGTAGCTGGAAAACTAGAAGAAACAAGCAGATTAGCAGGCACACTAAAAGAGCAAGTAGCTAAAGTTCAAGTCGAGATAGACAACACGAACACAGCAATCACACAGACAAAACTAATTATCAACCAATTGGAAGACCAAATCGCAACCAACCAAAGAGACCTAGAAGAGCTAATCATTCAGATGAAGGAGCTTATTTTTGACATTCAAAAGGCCAACCAAGTAACCCCCCTAGAAAGCATAGTATCTAGCGGTACCCTCGGTGAAGCTCTGAGTAAAGTATATAATTTGACAGGACTCCAAGACAAAGCTGAAAACCTAAGAATAAAAATACTCAGAACCCGGGATGAATTAGAGAAAAATAGAAAGCTAGCCGAGGAATCACGTGCTCAGCTGGAAGGAGCAAAGGCATTACTGGCAAGTCAAAAATCTAGCTTGGATGATCTGCTGCAAAAAACTCAAAATGACGAAGAAAACTACAAAAGATATGCCAAAAACCTAGAGCAACAAGATAACGAACTCAACAACCAAATTGCTCAAGCAGAGCGTGAAAAAAATACAGATGCTGTCAAATACAGACAAGAGGAGGAACGAAAGCGAATCGAGGCAGAAAAAGCAGCAGCGCCCACCTATACTGGCGGTAATGGAAATCTGAATCCACCTGCTGGAGGTACCTCTACACGAGGAGCAACCACAAACTGCTTCTACGAAGATGGGTCGAATCCCGGAATCCCAGAAGGGTTTTTCGGTAGTCCAACTGACGGTTATTTTGTCAGAGAATTTGATGGTTGTGGTCATGATGGTGTCGATATCGCCAACGGAATAGGTACTCCACTGCGATCTATTGCTGATGGTGTGGTAGTCAAGCGTAGCTACGCTGGAAATGGATACGGAAATTACACAATCATAAAGCACACCCTACCAAATGGACGACGAATATACTCACTATACGCCCACCAAAACTCAGTCCCAATATACGGCATCGGCACATTTGTTTTAAAAGGACAGCAAATTGGCTACATGGGAACCACTGGTAGGAGTACGGGGTCACACTTGCATTTTAGTTTGTTCTCTGAATCGTTTGAAGTTAGTCTAAACGACGGCTGTCTCTATGGCGGCTGGTCACACTCGTATTGCTACAAACCTTCTCGTTTTGTAAATGTAGACTAAATTATTGTTACGATATGGATCCAACTAGAACTCCTCAACCCAAAATCACACCCAGAAAGCTATCGTATATTTTTGGTGTTACTGGATTCTCATTATCAGCCCTGCTATTTTTTCCGATATCTGAAGTCTTTGCAGGAAACTGGAAACTCAACCAACAATTTGAGCTGTTCTATATCGATCACATAAATATCTTTGGTTATCAGCTAGATATCGGTTCTATTAATATTCGATTTTACTCGGTGTGTATCTTACTTGGGTTACTAGCTGGTTATAGTTTAGCCCTATACCTAGGAAAATTACAGCACATAGTCGGCACCATTATCGATCGGCTGTTTATCGGAGTAGTGGTTTTTGGTTTGATCGGAGCACGATTGTTTTTTGTGTTATTTAACTGGAGTAAATTTAGCGATAATCCCGCCAACATTATATTGCAGCTCAACAAAGGCGGACTAGCTCTCTACGGTGCACTAATACTGTCCACTGCCTATCTGACTCTATATTGCCGCAAGTATAAATTTAATATATATGAATTTTTAGATTTTTTGGCTCCAGCAGTTCTACTCGGTCAAATAATTGGTAGATTCGGTAACTTTTTCAACTACGAAGCCTACGGCCCATCCACGAGCATATACTGGAAGATGTACGTACCACTCCTTGCAAATATCACTGAGAACCTGAGGCAACCCTATTTCCACCCGACATTTCTGTACGAAATCATCCCTAACTTCTTCCTACTGTTAGTATTGCTATATAACTTTACTAACTGGACACAAAAACGCTCAGGATTGGTGTTTGCTGGGTATGCGGTTGGCTATGGAGTAATTAGGACATTCACTGAGTTTTTTAGATTAGATGCACTAAAATACCAGATATTTGGAATAATCACTCACCCAAGCCAAATCCTCTCTGTTGGATTAGCCGCCTTTGGCATTTATATAATTATCCGCAGAAACAAAATAGTGTACTTCAAAAAAACCATGACCGAAATCGAGACGCAATAATTAGTTTAAAGATATAATTTAGTAGTCTAATCAGGTTTGCTCTTGACATCCTAGAGTGGATATGGTTTTTCTTGGATTATATGAAACTTAATATCAAAAACACCTCTCCAAGCCTGTCTCAAACCAAGGGCGGCTCAAACATAGTCAGCGTAGCTGTAGCCATAGTCACTTTTATACTGGTCGTAGGTGGTGTATTTTTGATAACTAAAAGTTTAGGAAACAGAGGTACTGATGTCGTCCAAGCCCCTAGTTTAGATGCAACTCCCTCAGTAAAATCAGCCACTGAAACCCGCAGCTCTGAATCAAACTCACTCGTTCTCAAAGACAAATCCTCTGACTCGATCACCACAACCGAAAACAAGCCAAATACCGAGAACAAAGAAACTAAAGAAGCTCCAGTACAAGTACCAACCACATCAACAGATCCTAAACCAACAGAGATAAAGCCAACTGAAAATCACTCTGACACCAACCAAAAACCCAAGACACCCACAGAATCATCTAATCCATCCACACCAACAATCACGCCAACTACAGCTAAACCCACCACACTATCATCAAACCAAAGCATCCTAAAAGTATTGAGCCAAAGCGGAAACAGGTACCGAGTTCAGGTAGTTGACACAGGCACGACGGATGGTAGGTATTTAGTAAAAGACGCAACCATAACCTTGAACTTGAGTGGATTTACGCTAGGAAACGAAAAAACCTACAAACTAACAGGAATTGGTGAAAAAAATGGACTCATAAACGTAAACTTAGCAAACATGGACGCCATAGAGAATATAACTAAATAACAGGTTCATAGAATATATGAAGATTGCACTAGACGGCCCAGCTGGAAGTGGAAAAGGCACAATTTGTAGTAGAGTAGCTGATCAGCTCAACTTAATAAATTTTTCAAGCGGAGAAGTCTATCGCCTAGCTACCTATTTACTTGTCAGTCCAGAGTATTCTAAAGAAATTACGAATCCGATTCAGATTATTGAGCTAATTACATCAGGCAGAGTAGCCTACAAATGGAATCAGATCACCAAATCAAGTGAAGTATGGCTCGATGGAAATGACATCAAACCAGATCTCCATAAGCAAACTATCTCTACAAAGGTTGCTGAGATTTCCAAAACATTTACTCGAGAGATCACTGAGACCGCAGAGTTTATCGTAAACACTATCCATGATGATTTGATATGCGAGGGTCGAAATGTAGCAACCCATATTATCCCAAACGCAAATATAAAAATCTATTTAGACGCCTCACCAGAGATACGAACCAGACGCAGGATGCAAGACATCATCAACCAAGGTGACAGCATAGAGTTTGACACACTCCTAGCCCAGATCAAAGAGCGTGATAGACTAGATATGACCAGAGATTACGCCCCCCTAGTCAGACTCCCCGAGGCGATTTACGTAGACACCAGCCAGCAAACCATAGACCAGTCAGTCCAGCAGATCGTGGATATTATTGAGGGGGCATCGGTAGTTACAGAAAACAGGTAATCTAATTAAGAACATACTAGACTACACCCCGTTATCTTGTCTCCAGATCGGCTTTGATATCTACAGCTATACCCCCCCAATCAAATCCAGAACCATCAACACCCCCCTGAATCTCCCCAACACCTCCGTGAATTTTTCACCCTAGATCATCCTCAACTTCATCATATGTCATCCTGAATTCCACCCTGCGTCATCCTGAACTCGTTTCAGGATCTAATTCCACCCTTCAATTTGTTTTCAAAAAAAATCCTTATATATTTTGCCTAAAATAAAAAGGTGTGATATGTTCATAAAAATCTCTGTAAAAAAATAAAATAAAGTACAGAAGTTGAGGAGTAAAAATCTAAAAAAAAGACAAAAAATGTCTGAAGAAAAACAAATAAAATCCAAAGAGCGAGTACGCAATATCGCAGAGGTATATACTGCTAGAAAGCAAGTTGATGATATTTTGGATCTTGTGAAAAATCATTCTGAAAATGTAGAGAGTACTTTTTTGGAACCAGCTTGTGGAAATGGTAATTTTTTAGTGGCTATTTTAGAGCGTAAACTACAGCGAGCCCTAACCAGTCTTTCTAAATATTCACCTCAAGTGATAGTTGAGTACACAGTTTTGAGGGCTTTGAGCACTATCTACGGCATTGATATAATGACAGATAATGTGGCAGAGGCTAGAGACAGGCTGCAATTTACGATAGGTGAATTTTTCTCAAACAACTATAACACTCGTATACTTAATGAAAATTTTTGGGTGAGTACAGAGTGGGTTTTGCACAAAAATATAGTCGTAGGAGACAGTCTAAATGATACCAATAACATAGTTTTTCAGCAGTATAGATCGCCAAAACTACTTCATTTTAAAATAACAGAATTTCATTTTACCGAGCCGCAACAAACAAAAACAAACCCTGAGCACAAATTACCTAAACTCAAAAAACACCCTATTACTCACTATTTAGGCATCTCTCAATTATGCTCTTAAATAAAAGAATACCTGATATACTCGATTGTATTGCAAATTTATCAAATGATGAGGTATTTACACCTCCATCTGTAGCGCGTAAAGTCCTAGATATATTGCCCCTAGAAATATGGAGTAATCCAGATCTAAAATGGCTTGATCCAGCCTGTAAAACAGGGGTATTTTTGAGAGAAATAGCAACTAGACTAATGATCGGTCTAGAGGGTACAATCCCAAATGAATCAATCAGACGAAATCATATCTTTCAAAACATGCTCTATGGGATATCAGTCACAGAATTGACTGGTATGATAGCTAGACGCTCCCTCTACACCTCAAAAGATGCCAACAGTAGGTTTTCTGTATTTCAAATGCCAACCGACCAAGGCAACATTTTTTACGAGAGGACTGATCATGTATACACAGAACGCCACCTCATATCAGATACTCAATCTAGCAGTGAAACTGGTGTCAGATGTATTTACTGCAATATCAACAAAACTAACCAACTTGAAAGAGGCGGCGAGCTGGAGAATTACGCTTATCCATTTATACATAAAACAAAAATCTTAACAAATATGCAATTCGATGTCATAGTGGGCAATCCCCCATTTCAACTCAAAGACGACGGTCATGGAGCGAGTGCAATCCCTTTGTACCATTTATTTGTAGAGCAAGCAAAACGACTAAACCCTAAATACATCAGCTTTATCATACCATCTCGGTGGTTTGCGGGTGGCAAGGGTCTGGATAAATTTCGTTCAAACATGCTCAGTGACACCACCATCACAACTCTCGTAGATTATCCAAACGCAAGCGATATTTTCCCTGGAGTAGAAATCAAAGGTGGGGTTTGCTATTTTTTGTCTGATAAAACTCATGATGGTGATTGCCTAGTCAAATCCATGAATGGAGATGAGGTAGTCTCTGAGATGATGAGACCACTTTCAGGTCATGATGTCTTTATCAGGCACAATCAGGCTATATCCATACTAGAAAAAGTACAAAAATATGGTGAAACGACTATGGATGCAAAAGTCTCAAGCCAAAAACCATTTGGATTTAGAACAAATTTCAAAGATTTCAAGGAAACCATGTTTGATGGAGCAGTCAAAATCTACGCTCGTGGACGCCAAGGATATATCCAAAAAGATCAAATTGCAGTACACCCAGAGTGGATAGATAAATATAAAGTATTTACACCTAGAGCAGCCGAAGGTGATGGGACATTTCCTAATAACATTATTGGTAAGATACTTATAGGAAAACCTAAAACCTGCTGTACTGAGACATATTTGGTTGTAAACATTTTTGATAACCAAACAGAAGCTGAAAATCTAAGTGCATTTCTCAAGACAAAATTTACCCGATTTTTGATTTCCCTCAAGAAAAATACTCAAGATTTGAATAAAGATAGATTTTCGTTTGTCCCAGATTTAGACATGAAGATAGGATGGACAGACAATATGCTCTACAGCAAATACAAGCTCACAAATGAGGAGATAAGCTTTATAGACAGCATAGTCAAAGAAATGAAATGAAAATAGTATGTATTTATCAAAAATAAAAATAATAAATTTTAGGGGAATAAATTTACAGGAATTAGCTTTTACCAGATTTAGCACTTTGGTTGGTAAAAATGATTGCGGTAAATCGACAATTATAAATGCTATAAAATTATTTTTTAATGATGAAAAAGCTAACCGAAAAGACTTTAACTTTTATACTAAGGATACAAAAGATATAGAAATTGAAATTGAAGTGAGCGATTATGATCCTGAACTATTAAAAACATATATTGTCGGAGGTGAGAAAACAGATGGGTTTGAAGTGGTGGTCAAAGATTTCGTTCATAACAGTATTCTACGATTAAAAAAAACTTGGAAATATTCTGATGCGATTGAGTGTGCATCAACCACGTATATATTTTGTAACGATTTTGTAGAAACACCAATTCATAAAATCTCTACTCAAAAAGAAATAACCAAGATAGTAACAGAATTGGAAATTGAAATTCCTGTTTCAGGTGTTGGAGAAAATAGTATACTCGAGAAAAAAGCAGCAATCTCAAATAAACTCGTTCAAGATAATAAGCCAAAGGTTTTCAACTTCCTTGAGATAAAGGCAAATAGCCTGAAAGGTTTACGTGACTGTCTTCCGAGAATCGAGCTACTAAAAGCTGATCAAACAATTGAGACTACTACAACTGAATTCAAGTCGACTTTTACCACAGAAATCAAAGAAATTATTAAGAACGAAAAGTCTAGAGGTGGTGAGAGTTCCCTTAAAATAATTGAAGAGACCATTCAAAATAAAATAAGAGAAGAGGCTTTAGAGATCAAAAATTGTATGTCTCATCATATTTCTGACCTTAGTGATCTTTTAATTACACCTAGTTTTGATTGGTACAAAGGTGTTGAGATAACCAATGTGGAATTGAAATTAGAAGGAGATGATGAGTATATTCCACTTGAAAATAAAGGATCAGGCTATAGAAGATTATTTATGGTAGGCAGGCTGAGGTATTTAGCCAACAAAAAACAGTCAGAAAATGTAATTTATTTAATTGAAGAGCCAGAAACATTTTTACATCCATCTGCTCAAGAAGAAATGTTAGAGTCGCTCATCTCCTTATCTGATCACAATCAAATTTTCGTGACCACACACTCTCCAGTATTTGCAGGAGCAACAAAAAATGATAGCTTAACTTTGTGTAAAAAGGTCAATTCTAATCTGATATATGAGCAGAGAGATGATAATGAGTTTTTATTAGATATAGCCAAACAACTAGGTGTAAAACCAATGCATAATATATCTGATACCTATAAGGCTATAATTTTTGTTGAGGGTAGTAATGACAGAGAATTCATTAGAATTTCCTCACAAAAACTTGGATCAAGTGTTCACGCTTTAGAAGATGAGAAACAAATAGCTATTTTGGATGGTGGCGGTCAATCATTACAAAATTTTGTTGATTTAGACTATTTTACAACCCATGATAAACATTTATTTTTAATCATTGATTCAGATATTTACGATTCTGAGCAAATTACAGAAACAGACAAGAGAAATTCTTTTGATAAAAAACAAGAAGAGAACATTGCCTTAAGATCAAATTTTGAAAATAAAAACAAATCAAAAGGATTTATACTAAAAAAAAGAAATATAGATTCATATTACCACCCCAAGGCCTTGAAGAGATTGATAGCTAGTTTTCCCGAAGTGGGAATCTTTAAAGACAATTTTTGTTATAAAACTTACGTTCAAAAGCTTTTAAAAGACAGAGTTGTAACTGAGAACATCCCGCAAAAAAACTATATTGCAGCGTTTAACGAAATGACCTCACAAGAATGGGTTGAGGTTTCAAATAACGAATTGGAAACTATGTTTGGAGAAATTATCTCTCGCATACAACAAAAATAAATATGCCTATAGTGTTCTCTCAGATACCCAAAATATATGCTTATACTACCAAAGAGCATCAGACAAAAGGCTGGATAAAAATTGGTCAGACGATTCGAAAATCTGTAGATGTACGTATCAAGGAGCAAACCCAGACCTCGAGTCCAGAAATAGACACTGTGATTATATTATTTCAAACTGAAGCTATTACCAGTGATGGCAAAATGTTTACAGACCATTTAATTCACAAAATATTAACTGAAAAGGGTATAAAACGATTATCTGGAGAGTGGTTTGAATGCACGGTTGATGATCTGAGAAATGTGATCTTGGAAATTAAAACTGGGAGGAAACTTGATAGTAGGAAAACGCTTTTTGATTTTGCTTTACGACCAGAACAACAGGAGGCTGTAGAAATTACCGCAAATTATTTTAGAGAAAACCCTAAGTCAGAAGAGAATAAAGCTCCGCATTTTTTATGGAATGCTAAGATGAGATTTGGAAAGACATTTACAACCTATAAATTAGCTTTAGAGATGGGTTGGACGAAAATCCTTATTTTGACCTACAAGCCAGTAGTCAGCAGTGCATGGAAAGAAGATTTAGAAAATCATATTGATTTTGAAGGATGGAAATTCATTGGAAAGACGGATACATTTGATGTTATTGATCAATCAAAACCCTTTGTTTGGTTTGCATCTTTTCAGGATATTTTAGGACGTGATAAGAGTGGAAATATCAAAGAGAGGCTAGAGGCAGCACATTTGATTGAATGGGATTGTGTAGTTTTAGATGAATACCACTTTGGGTCATGGAAAGAAAGTGCCAGAGATTTATATGCTGGAGAAACAAATAAAGATTTAGAAAAAGAGTTTGGAGACAGTGAGTTTGATGAGGAAATAATGCCGTTATCAGTAAATCATTTTTTGTATCTCTCTGGTACTCCGTTTCGAGCAGTCGCGACAGGAGAGTTTTTAGAGGATCAAATTTACAATTGGACGTATGCAGACGAGCAAAGAGCAAAGAAAAATTGGGATGATACAAATACAGAAAACCCGTACAATATTTTACCTCAAATAATGTTGTTGACATACGAATTGCCTGATAAAGTTCGTGAAGTAGCGGTAAAAAGTGACCAAGATGGATTTAGTCTCAATGAGTTTTTCAAGGCCGAAGAGATTGACGGTATAGCCACATTTCATCATGAAAATCAAGTTCAACAGTGGTTAAATATTATTCGGGGTCAAGATTTGATTTCTAGCACAGTCGCTGGTCAAGAAAACTACACCCCACCACTGCCATTTAAAGATCTGAGTTTGTTAGAGCATCTGAATCACACTTTTTGGTTTTTGCCGTCAGTTGCTAGCTGTAAAGCAATGTCTCAACTGATAAACAAAAAAAATAATACATTTTATCAAGACTACACTATTATTGTGTGTGCAGGAAACGAAATTGGTACCGGAGAAAAAGCTTTTGAATCAGTTAAAAAATCTATCGGTAGTGGGTTGAGAACAAAATCAATAACTTTGTCATGCGGTAAATTGACCACAGGAGTAAGCGTTCCACAATGGACTGGTATTTTCTTTTTGAGAGACACATCTACTCCAGAAACATATTTTCAAGCAAGTTTTAGAGTGCAAACTCCTTGGTATTTAAATCATATCGAGAGTAATTCTAAAGATATTTTAAAGAAAATTTGCTATGTATTTGATTTTTCTCCAAACCGTGCTTTGAATTTAATTAGCGAGTATAACACCAGATTGAATTTTAATGATACAACTAAACAAGAAAAAAAAGTACAAGAATTTCTCAATTTCCTGCCAGTATTATGCTATGACGGATCTCAGATGGTTGAATTAAACGCTACCCAATTACTGGATATTGCCCTTATTGGTGTAGCAAGTAGTATGTTAGCAAAACGATGGCAAAGTCCGCAGATGATAAATGTGAGTGATTTTGTTTTAGGAAAATTATTAGAGAATATAGAACTACTAGCATCACTTGAAAACATAGAAGCATTTAGAAATTTGAGTGACAATATAACCAAAGTAATAACGAGCGAAAAGGACATTAAAAAACTTAAAAAAGAAAATTTATCATTAAAAGACAGCGAATTACCACAAGAAAAACAAGATGAACAAAAAGAAAATAAGGGAATTAAAAAAGATCTAAAAGAAAAGTTATTGAAATTCATTACTAGAGTCCCTGTCTTTATGTATCTAACTAACCATAGAGAGGCTACTTTGAAAGAAGTTATTACTGACCTAGAGCCAGATTTATTTACTCGGGTAACTGCATTAAAACTTAGGGACTTTAGAACATTATGTGAGATTGGCGTATTCAATTCCTCAAATTTAAACTCAGCTATTTTTGCGTTTCGTAGGTATGAAGAAGCAAGTCTAATTTATATCGGAGGCAAAACACTGCATGACCATGATATTGTTGGCGGATGGGATGTAGAGCTAGAAAGAAATGAGTCAAATCAAGTAATTGACGGAATCGTGGCTTGAGCCAATAGCATGATAAATATTTGTCACTATTATTTTGTAAATACTTTAAAATAAACAAATAAATTCACCAAATCAAACCCTCTAAAATCAGTGTTGGCACATGTACGAAATCTTTTTTATTATAGGTAACTAGAATTAAATCATGATAGATACAGGTAGACGCAATATACAAATCAGGAGTAATTTTTTCGCCAATTTTCCCATTCTTTCTCAAAGACACATATAAATCGCTAGTAATTTGGCTGATTGCTGAGTCAATAGGAATAACAGTATAGAGTCCAAACAAATGAGTTAATACATCTAGTTGTTTTTGATTATTTCTCACTTTCACCCCTGATAAAATTTCTGCTTGGTTAATAACTGAGAAGTGGATTTGTGTGTCCAATAGTTCATCAAAATACCTTGTACAATCATTTCTACCGTTCAGTAAACCAATTAAAATTCCTGTGTCTAACAAATATTTCTTCATAGTAGCACCTTAGGATCTGTTTGTTTTTACAAATTGACGGAGTTCATTGGCTTCCGCTTCAGTGATTGGGTTTACCTTTATTTGGTCTGTGATCTGACGGATTTTTGTTTGATACTCTAGTCTTTCTAATGATTGGATGATCATATCTCTAGCTACTGTACTGACTTTTTGCCCTTTTTTACGAGCGGTGTACCTGGCAAGCTTACTTTTTAGGTCTGGAGATATTTTTATAGTAAAGTTTATTGATTGCATAGTAGTACAAAAGTAATACCAAAAAATGTCTTTGTCAACACACTTACTCTCAGACAATCATCTATTTACTCAAAACCGACCACGATTACCCCCTCTTTGCCCTCAGTCAAAAATCCGTTTTTCCAGTACAGTCCTAGTTTGCTGAGGTAGCATT
>JAYWFX010000022.1:0-11495 GCA_043778575.1 bacterium
ATTTTCCCCTAAAATTCCACTCTCAGGGTAAAAACTCATTTGTCTTTGGTAGGATTGTAGATCAGCTACTTCCTGTAATCCCTAAAAAACAGGTTGAGTTATTTGTGCCTGATGTTCCTAGATTTGAATCCATACTCACCAAAATTAACACAGTTCTGGAGCAGACCACCAATGTCAGTCAAATTGTGGAGACTGCGGACTGGTTATGGCAAATTCACGAAAACCGCAGTGGACAAACGAGCGACGATCAATCCATTCACCCAGCTATATTGCCGCTTCAGAAACTGATGAGTAGCTATGAGTTTTTTATCTTTTCCATGAACAATGTTTGGCAAAAAAATGAATATAAATACGAACCAGCAACGATGCGGATAATCGACCGCCCAATCTACGATAAATTTAATCAGATTACCGAACTCATAGATCAACTCAAGCAGGTTATCACAATTCCTTTTTCAGATATATTTTCTCAAACCCTCGCTGGCAGTTTGCATGAACTCATCTCCATGACAAATCTCATCAGCGATCTGACGTACACGTTTCGTTTTTTCAAAAATAATTTTACTGTGAGTCAAGTTCGTAGAGGCTATACCTTGGCTCAATATGTGGATGATTTGTTTATGTCTAAAACTGTTGCTAAACAAGATTCCAAAGATGGGGTGGGGGAGATTACTGTCGAGACGTTTTTGAGCGAGGATGATTTTGATTTGGTTCTTGGTTGGTTGGGAATCAGGGAGGTTTTTAATCGATATCCAGTCCAAGTCATGTACCAAGTTGGTGATTATCAGGTTTCTGATGAGTTGATTACACTCGGTGACTTTTTTAGTGAAAAACTGGATCTAGCTCGATCTTCTCAAAAACCAATACTCATGCTGTGTGGTCAAAACTCAACCCTCAAAGATAGCCAAAAAAACCTGACTGATGATTTCAAAGTTGGAGATTATTTGCTGCTAGGCGAGAGTGGTAGTCTGACTAAAATTGGATCTAAACTGGTACGAGATTTTACTGGATTATTGGTTACAAAGATGACGGATTATGGATATTTTCAGTATTTGCCGAATGTGCCTGAATTCGCTGAGATTTGGCTTCTCAATCCGCCGTATTTATGGGTTCACCCGAGTTTGAATCACGTTGATCAGCTAGATCTCAAACGGGTGTATTTAAATAGCCAGCTTAACTTTATTTCTCACAAGTCAGGTCGGACTGTACATTTCCTCAGGGGATATCGGTAGAAAAGAAGTGGTTTTTGGATTATTCTTCACTATAGTCTCCGCCACCTACAAAGACCATAGTCTCACCGCTCTGAATTGGGGTATCTGAATCATCTAATTTATTTTTCTTCTTTTTCTTTTTCTTCTTTCGGGGTCTGGCTATTACATTTCCCTGTTCATCTAAAATCGCAGTACTATCGAAATAACTAGCAATACTCTGTTCGACTTGAATCCTCGGTGTGGCGTACAGCTGTCTGGATGTGGTCGTCATGGCTAGCTTGTTTCCCTTGATACTCGAGTAAATCGGGGGTAGGGTGTTTGCTGTAAATGGATCCAAGACCTTGTTGAGTACTGAGGTGCGTACGATGATTTGACTCCTATCGAGGTTTAAAAATAACTTTCTGAGCTCACCATTTTTGCTGAGAGGAAAGAGCTCCTTTTCCATGTCTTCGCTGTCTGCTGATCCAATCCTAAAGCTAATAATCGTACCGACATTTCCAAAGACTGCATTTTTGATGACTTCATCGGGGTCTCCAGCTGTCAGCTGAGCGATGTATTGGTGGGCAATCGTCAGACATAGTCTAAACTTGCGAGCCTCAGACAAAATGGTTGCAAAACTGTCATTGGTGAAATTCTGAAACTCATCCACATAGAGGAAAAAATCCTGTCGCTCACTCTCTGAGATATCATTTCTGCTCATAGCTGCTAGTTGGAATTTGGTGACGAGCATGCTCCCGAGGAGACTGGAATTATCTTCACCCAGCTTTCCTTTGGCGAGGTTGGCAATCATGATTTTTTTACTGTCCATGATGTCTCTAAAGTCAATTTGACTCGTCCGTTGACCAAGGATATTGCGGATCATGGTACTAGAAAAAAACTGACCAACCTTGTTTAAAATCGGTGAAATAGCCTCTGTCTTGTATTTTTGATCAAATTTAGTATACTCTTGTGTCCAAAAGTTCTTTACCATGATGTTTTGGATATTTTCGACAATTGCCGAGCGAAAATCATCATTTGTCAGCATTCGAACGACGCCGAGCAGAGTATTTCCCGGGGTATCCAACAGGGCTAAAATGGTATTGTTTAGGATGTATTCCATGCGAGCTGACCAGACACCAGCCCAAATCCTCTTGAGTACAGCCATGAGCGACGAAGCAACTAAAAACGGAGGCTCACCATTGTTACTTTCTAGCATATTCAAACCAATCGGGAACTCGGTATCAGCAGGGTTAAAATAGATAACATCCTTTTGTCGAAATCCTGGAATTTGATCGAGGATACTCTCAGCACTGTCACCAAGTGGATCGAGGAAACAAACCCCATCACCAGCATAAATATCCTGCAAAATCATGTTCTCAAGGAGGGTACTCTTTCCCATACCAGATTTCCCAATCATATAGACATGTCGTCGCCGATCCTCAGGCAAAAACCCAAAAGTCTTGATGGTATTATCTAGCTCCACAGTCCCAATAAAATTCAATTTTTCCACATTTTGCATAGATATTTTGATTAACTCCATTAATCTGTTCTATCGATGATAATCAAATTATTTATGGTGGTCAATGTCTCGCTCTACTATTATCATATTAAACTCACAAAGATCCGCTAATTATTTTTTAAAAGTAAAAACAAATTCCCCTTCACTCTTTTAATGGAGCAAAAGGGAATGCTAGACATCAAAGTTTCTAGCCAACTTAGTTTTTATTTTGCTGGGCAAATGCTTTTAGCTGTTATGACAACTGGGTAATTTTTACCGAATATGTTGTTATAATTTGCTCCAGATATATCAAGATGAACTTTACCACCGCAATCTTTCGATTTTTTGATTGCGGATATGAGAGATTGATATGTCTCAGCCCTTTGTTGTTTATACCACCTTGCAAAAGAGTTATTAACTTCACCTACGAAAGGAGAGTCATCTTCCAGTGTTCCAATTACTTGAAAATCATCAGGCGGTGCCTGTCTTTCAGTCAATTGTACAACTCGACCTTGGGAGTCAGGTTTTACCCTGAATGTGACCCCAGATGATTCAAGAATTACTGTGCGACGGTTTTGACTATCTACAATTGCTTGTTTACAGCTCAATAGCCCTAAAACTATTAACAATAATGCAAAAAACAATAGGCTAAAACACCCTGAATCATCATTTTGATTTGAGCTCGTCATTTTACTTTGCCTCAGTTAAAAAACTACGTCACCCGAAGATGATTAAATCAATCTGAATTGATGGATACGCTACCCAATGATAACACACACACTACTTAGTCAAAAAACGCTTTTGTAGATTAAAATCAACAGAACATTATCAAAAGACATTGCTTCACTTTCTGAATGAATTGATATAGAATTTGATCCTGAAATGAGGTTAGGATAATGTGTAGGGGTTATTTGGCGCCGCTGTAGACTACTTTTGCGTTTGGATATTGGTCATGAAAAAATGTTTCTAACTGTGGTCGTGTGGTTTGAATACTTCCCCGAGACAGAGAAAATCCTCCTACAAAAACGTATACTTCTGCTGTATGTTGTATAACTACAAACTGGGCACCCCCGTTTAGTACTGTGTTGTCTCTCGTTGGGATGCTTGAATGTATGCCGACAATTTGACTAAAAGTAATCTCGTTTTCCTGAAGTGCACCATGATTAGTCATCTCAGTCACTTCTCTATCATTGTATCGATTAAAAAAGTAGGCTAGCCCTTGGTTGTCACCTCCGAGGTAACTTTTTAGTTGTGTCATTATTTGTGCTCTATTGGTTGCGTCTGTATCAATACTATATTTACCAAAAACTTCACCGCTGGGGATCGAGACAATTTTTCCAAGTTGCAGTATTTCAGAGTCTGCTAAGAGTGTTTTCACATCAAATTTCGGGTTATCCCAATCGTTGCAAATCAGAACATCTAATGGGTTTATTGTGTATTTTTTACATAATTTCTCTATCACCTCTTTAGGTACTTCTAGTTGTGCACCAAAGGTTTTTGACTTTCCTCCAATGATGAGAGAGTCAGCACCATTGATTTGCAAAACCATGAACTGACCGCCACCAAGGATTGCGTTTGCCCCCGTTGAATCTTTTGATAAACCAATTCCTCCCTCTATTCTTTCTGCTTGAGCTGATTGCCCCCGTTGAATCTTTTGATAAACCAATTCCTCCCTCTATTCTTTCTGCTTGAGCTGACAAAAATTTACCAAGTATCTGCTGGTTTAGATCTGGGCTGATGAGTATTTCACCAAGAGACTGTGAGATAGCGTCGCGCGCTGATGGGTTATTTCCATCCTGAATTCCAACCTGCAGACAGCCACGATCCTTTCCAAATGCAAACTTTCCAGCACATCTGATTGGTAGCAATTTTTCAGCCGAGGGTATGATTTCAGGTGCTGTGATACAGGATTGGCACAAAGATTCTACAAGTAGTGCTTGGTTTCTACTATGGGTCTCAAAGTTTTGTTGTAGTTCAAATGACATGATAAACAATCACACACTGTTTATGAGGTGTTTTGTCAAACTATTGACATCTCATTGAAACTCAAACCCTGTAGGAGCATGCCATCCCCACAAAAATATACTGTTCTCAAGTCTGAATTTGTCTCAGAATACAAAGCAAAAATCACACTGTACGAGCACACCAAAACCAAAGCCCAAGTCATGGTGGTGGACAATGATGATGTAAATAAAGTTTTTGGGATAACCTTTCGAACGCCGTGGGGAAAGTCTCAGGGTATTGCTCATATTTTGGAGCATTCTGTGCTATGCGGATCAGAAAAGTACCCTGTCAAAGAGCCTTTTGTGGAGCTCATAAAATCCTCACTTAATACATTTATAAACGCCTTTACTTATCCAGACAAAACTTGTTATCCAGTGGCTAGCACAAACGCAAAGGATCTCTACAATATGACTGAGGTATATCTGGATGCAGTTTTTAAGCCAAATATAACCAAGGAGACATTTTTACAGGAGGGTTGGCACTACGAATTGGAGAACTCAGAGTCAGCGTTGACCTATAAAGGTGTAGTTTTTAATGAGATGAAGGGTGTCTATAGTGATCCAGAAAATGTGCTCGCTCGCTATGTCCAAGCCTCGGTACTACCCGATACTGTGTATGGAGTCGATAGTGGGGGCGATCCTACTGTGATTCCCAGTCTGACTTTTGAGCAGTTTACCGAATTTCACCGTACTCATTACCACCCATCAAATTCGATGATTTATTTCTATGGGGATGATCACAGCGATAAAAAATTTGAACTCCTAGATGAATATTTAGATCAGTATGAGTATTTGAAAGTGGATTCACAGATCGAGGTGCAAACCCCAAAAACTATTCATACCGAAATCACGATGCCATACGATCCGGGAGAAAAATCAGATGCTGGAAATTATGTAGTTATCTCATGGTTATTGAACGAACAGCCTGATTACCAAGCTAAAAATATGCTCGAGCTGACACTTCTCAACCAAGTCTTGTTGGGAAATCCCGGGGCACCACTTTACAAAGCTCTTATGGAATCTGGGCTAGGGGATGATCTGACAAATACCTATCTGGAACCAGACTTGCAGCAGTGTTTTATGTCTGTCGGGATCAAGGGTGTGAAAACTGAAAATATTCCCAAGGTTCGTGAATTAATCTATTCTACACTTCGCGAACTAGTCAAAAATGGAGTAAATGCCAAGACAGTCGAATCCAGTCTAAATGCAATGGAGTTTTCTGAGCGTGAACAAAATACTGGTCGCTATCCTCGAGGTCTTTCGCTGATGTTGAGTGCACTTCAGGACTGGAACTATGGCGGCGATCCAATTCGTGCAATACAGTTTGAAGAGGATTTTATGACCATCAGGCAGCGACTCCTAGATCAGCCAAACACGTATTTTTCTGAGCTGATTACCAAATATATTCTCGACAATGTTCATGTAAATCAAGCAGTATTATACCCTGATGTTGGTCATGGTTCACGTGTAGCTGATGATGAAAAGAATCATTTGAGTGAAGTAAAATCTAAATTAACCACTGCTCAAATCAATGACATTGTAGACCAGACGACTCATCTAAAACTACTCCAGACGACTCCAGATGCAGTGGAAAATCTAGCAAAAATACCTAAACTCCACATCGATGACGTCAAGGAGATACCAGTGCGACCAGAGTTTCATACGCTCACCTCTGACGAAAATATGGTTTATACTAACTCAGACATTTTTACTAACGGAATCGTGTATATGACTCTATTGTTTGACCTGTCGGCGGTTGATGCTGATTTATTTCTTTTGATAAAGCTGCTGTGGAGAGCGTCGCTGGAGATGGACGGGCAAAATCGTAGCTTTGTAGAACTCAATCAGGATATCGATTTTTATACTGGAGGTATATATTTTAACACTATTTTTGATGAGACGCTCTCTGGAAATCCTATCAAACACTCGTGTGTGCATCTAAAGTGTCTAGAGGGTCGCATAGATCAGTCCTTGGAGTTGTTGACTGAGGTGCTAACTATGACTAAACTGGATAACCAAACCAAATTCAAGCAAATCCTGACTGACACTATTTCTAGTTTAGAGGGTAATCTGGTGCCAGCTGGTCATAACTACGTGATGTCATATTTACAGTCTCAACTCAGCCCAATTTCCGTAGACAGAGAGCAAATATCTGGTATCAGTGCATTACAACCGCTCAAAAATCTCCTCAAGATGGTCGAAAACAACTGGTCAGAGGTGCTGGGATCACTAATTAGTCTGAGGTCAAATTTGCTTCATTCTCCAAAAAAGATTGTTCATATAACCGCTCCACAGGCCATCGCAGAAAACATCAAAAACTCCTTACAGACCTGCATTACTAAGATACAAAACAGTTTACCTGCAGTAAAAAAAACCAGCTTGAATTTGCTCAGATCTAATTTTGGTTCAAATCCTGCTTTTATTTTGCCAACGCAGGTGAATTATGTGGGAAAAGGTATCAATCTCTACAAAAACGGTTACAAATTTCATGGTCCTCTGCTTCCGATAGTCAAGTATATAGGCACGGAGTATCTATGGGAAAAAGTCAGAGTAGTAGGGGGTGCTTACGGTGGATTTGCTAGATTTAATCAAACCAATGGTGTCTTTTTGTGTTGTTCATACCGAGATCCAAACTTGCTTGGCACACTCAAAATCTATGACCAAATTGCCGACATGCTTTCAAATGTGACTATCGACCAAGACTCTCTCAATGGTTATATCATAGGGTGTATTGGAGATTGGGATGGGTATAAACTCCCAGACGCTCAGGGTTTTGAACTGTTTACAAACCATCTAAAGGGTGTCACCAGTGATTATCTAAACACTATACGAAGCCAAATTTTAGCCACTAAACTCGAGGATTTTCATCAATTTGGAGTCACTCTCAAACCATATTCTGAAAATGGCAAAATATCATCTATTACCAGCCAAGCCAAATTCGACGAAGACTATGTAAATAGTCCATTTGAGAAGGTGTCATTGATCGATACTCAGTTGTAAAAACAATCTCAGTTTTAAATACTGTTTTGAATAGCTGAATATTCCCTTGTTCCAATGGCAAATATTTCAGTTATTTTGCCACTTACCACTGATACATGTACAGTACTTTCAGATGAATTAGAGAAATTTTCTTGTATCCTGCCATCCTTGTATTCAATCCTTAATTGAAGGTTATATAATTTTAATACTTTCTGCACATTGTTAACTTTTTTTCCTATAAAATGAGACTTAAGTATATCTAGTTTTTTTTGATATGATTCTGAATTATCTGCAATGTTGGGATAATTTTCCGTTACATAATCCTGTACTATTTTCTTAAATCTCTCACCCTTTGTTGGTAATCCTGCCTCACTCAAAAAACCCGTTACATGCTCAAACAATAATTGTCGTGGAAAAGGTAGATAATAAGGATCTCGACCAAGCGTGGTTTTATATTTTTCTATAAAGTCAGAAAATCCCATACCACTTTTTTCTAATGATTCAGTAAATTCTGTCCAAGCTTCTTTTTTATGTTTTTTATTGTAACCGCTTGATTCAGTAAAATCCGATTCAGTATCTAAAAATTTAGAAATTAAATCTTGTTGCTCGGTACGATTTTTTAAACTGGGTGCAACTTCGGGCATATTTTGTTTATGTTATTCCAATTCAGTATATGTGAATAAGTGCTAGTCGACAAGTTTGATTCAAAGAGGCAAAACCTAGCTCTCCAACTCAGCTAAAATCATTTCCCAGTCTGGAAAGTTGTGTGAGCCAACTGTCGTTGTAATGAATTTTTTGTCTGAAGTGCTAGTGAAATACTCGTATAGTTTTTTGCTTTCTTCAAAAGGTACTGTCTCATCGCCAATCAAACCAAATATCCTTGAGGGAATCGTCACCTTTTTGGCATCCTCAGCCGAATTAAATAGCCCGCCACCAAACGCACACAAAATCAAATAGTCTTTGAAGCACATACTCTGCACGCTACTAAATGAGTTTAATATGATGAGGCGACGAGCTTTTGGGTGATTTGCAGCTACTCGAACAGCCATTGAGCCTCCCAGTGAGTGACCAAATATCGTAATCTTGTTTTCAGGAATCACTTTTTCTAGGAGCCATTTATAGGCTAATTCACCAGTCTCATAGCTATTTTCCACAGTTGGTGAGCCCTCTGATTCAGCATAGCCGGGATAGGCAGGTGAAATCACAGTAGATTTTTTGGTCAACTCAGAGAAAAAGTTGAAATTTCGCCCACCATTACCGTGAAAGTACAAAATATACTCATCAGATCTGATGTTTCCAAATTCCCATAGAGACAGGTTTTGCGATTTGTTATTTTTGATTGTGTATTCCTTTGGTACGATGTCGGTAGGTTTCCCCTTATGGCTTTTGTCGGGATGAAATATCAAATTGGGAGCTACAGCATACAGTACAGTGGAACCCACCAACCACACAACTATTGCCACCACCGTAATCATCACACCTTTTTTGACTGTACTCTTGATCATATTCCAAACTTCTCAGTCAGAAGACTATCTATGTCAACGAACCTCTGTTTTCTTTTTGTACTCAGTTTGGATATGTCTAATAGTGGCTAATATCATCGGATCAGACTTTAGTAAATCATCAAATCCGTCCCAAGAAATACCAATTATCTCATTGTTTTTATAGTCTGGGCTCGATATTTTTATCATTGGTGTGCAGTGAAATCCATCTAGTGTGCACCCAAAATTGACTAAACTACCTGATCGTGTTATTCCGATTGGAATGTATCGACTGTTCTTGATATCGATGTTTTTAGTACCAGATTGGGGAGGTTGTGTGTTTTTGATTTTGTATGCTGTGCGATTAGTTGACTGTATCAATTTGTTGCTAGGATCGATGATTATTGCACCACTTTTTGCCAACCATTCCTTTTGATTATTTGCATCACTAAAATCTGGTAATGGATCCCCATTTGGCACTAAAACTAAAAATAAATGCCCAGCAGTAACTTCAGAAAAAAACTTATCATCATTTCCAAATGCTACAAATAGTTGGTATTTTGAGCGAGGTGAAAACTCTTGTATATCACTTTGGATTTCATAAAATGCTTTTGATGCTAACTCAGAGCAGGTTCCGTCTTTTATGTCTTTGTTACTAAAATCATAACCCCCCACAATGGTTATTTTTTCGCCAAATTCTATAGATGAATTGATTATTGAAAATTGATTATACTGATACGAGCCGATAACCCTCTCGATTTTATCAACAAGCTGAGGAGATATAGAAAGATCGGGTGCATTTGAAAACAGTTCACGAAGATGAATTTCCAGTGGCAAAGCAAAAATCACCATTATCAATGCATCGATAACTATATCAGTGATTCTGGGTAGGGTGTAGAATCTTTTGTGTGTCGGTGTGTCTATCTGGTTTCCCATACTCGACCGATGCACTCATTTTAGCTTTTGACAACAACCGCTACAAATTCACAGTGTCATTTGGCAGGATATATCTGTAAAGTAGTGAGTTTTGATGCTCAAAGATACTACTGAATTGTGATTGACATAATTACATAATGTAACTACATTTCGTAGTGTGAAAGACACGGACTTTGAATGGGATGAGAGCAAAAATCTAGTTAATATCTCAAAGCATGGACTAAGTTTTGATCAAGCAAAGGAGATTTTCGCTTATGATCATACTATTATACCAAGTATTTATTCTGAGGAAAAAAGATATATAGCCATAGGTAAACTCCAAGGAATTGTATTTATTGCAATTATTTACACATTACGTAAAGGAACAATTCGCATCATTTCAGCTAGAAGAGCAAAAAAGAAGGAAATTGAACTACTCAATCTCAGTGCTACAAAATAATAACCAAATATTCACTTAATATACACATTATGGCTTTCATTACTATGAAAATCGGACAAGGAAACACCAAACTCACCTCTAATCAAATCAAGAAACTCACTTCGATGAAAGATTCAGAAATCGATACCTCAGATATCCCGGAAATTACAAAGGAGTGGCTAAACAATGTAAAAGTAGTTCGTAAGCAAAAAAAAGTATCTAAAACCATTAGATTTGATAGAGATGTCATCGAGTTCATCCAAAAAAGACAAGGTAAAGGCTACCAAACATTTGTCAACGAGATTCTGAGGGAGTACGCCAAGCATAACGGGATGTAACATACTCCAACACACATAAAAACTACACATTACCCTGAGCCAGTTTCAGGGTTTTATCGTGCCCACAAGACAAAAGCTACTTAAATAAATTCAGCATAGCAGGTAGTATGTAAATGTAAAGTCCAAGATTAGATTTCAGAATTATTTGTTTACGATATCCTTTGATTAACCGTCTATAATGTAAAGTCCAAGATTCAAACGGAGATGCAGACGTCAAAAACACTTTGATTAACCGCCTATAATGTAAAGTCCAAGATTAAACTGAAATTGCTAAACAACTCAAAACCTTTGATTAACCGCCTATAATGTAAAGTCCAAGATTATAATGTCAAAAAGTCCTCCAGTGTTGTACTTTGATTAACCGCCTATAATGTAAAGTCCAAGATTCTAAATATTGGCAGTTGGCAAGCAAGCAACTTTGATTAACCGCCTATAATGTAAAGTCCAAGATTCAACTAGAGCAACTACAGCAACTACAGCACTTTGATTAACCGCCTATAATGTAAAGTCCAAGATTAGGCAGAAATTGGAATGGAGCATTTAGTGCTTTGATTAACCGCCTATAATGTAAAGTCCAAGATTCTATAGGATTAATGCCATTCTACGGGCGCTTTGATTAACCGCCTATAATGTAAAGTCCAAGATTTACAGC
>JAYWFX010000023.1:0-1555 GCA_043778575.1 bacterium
CGACTGTGGCTTTGGGACGAGAAATGGATTCGGTAGAGTTACCGAAAGTTCCCCACTTTTGACGACAGGCTTCGATGAGAGCCTTCTGTTCAGGTGTAAAGTCTACATACAAATAATCTATCAAACTCGTGAGAGATTGGACGGGTGTCATATCTGATATTTGATTGTGGCGCAGATCCAGATGAATCAAATTAGTTAGAGATTCGAGGGGGCTGATATCTAATATTTGATTGTTGCTCAGATAGAGATTATTTAGATATAGATGAGTTAAACTCGTGAGAGATTGGACGGGTGTGATGTCTGATATTTGATTATCTTCCAGATTCAGACTGGTCAAATTAGTGAGAGATTGGACGGGTGTGATATCTGATATTTGATTGTAGCACAGTTCCAGATTAGTTAAACTCGTGAGAGATTGGATGGGTGTGATGTCTGATATTTGATTGTGATTGAGATACATCTCTGTCAATTGAGTCAGAGATTGGATGGGTGTGATGTTTGATATTTGATTATCTTCCAGCTTCAGATTAGTTAAATTCGTGAGAGATTGGATGGGTGTGATGTCTGATATTTGATTGTAGCACAGTTCCAGATTAGTTAAACTCGTGAGAGATTGGATGGATGTGATGTCTGATATTTGATTGCCGTTAAGATTCATCTCTGTCAATTGAGTCAGAGGTTCGAGGGGTGTGATGTCTGATATTTGATTATAGTGCAGATACAGCTTATTTAAATTCGTGAGAGATCGGAGAGGTGTGATATCTGATATTTGATTGTTGTACAGATTCATCTCTGTCAAATGAGTCATAAATTGGAGGGCTGTGATATCTGATATTTTATTTACAGCGAGATGCAGAAAAGTCAAATGAGTCTGATATTGGAGTGATGTGATGTCTGATATTTTATTGTTGTACAGATGCAGAAAAGTCAAATGAGTCTGATATTGGAGTGATGTAATGTTTGATATTAGATTGTTATCCAGATTTAGATAACTTAGGTGAGTCATAAATTGGAGGGGTGTGATGTCTGATATTTTATTCCTGTGCAGATCCAGATGAATCAAATTCGTGAGACATTGGAGTGATGTGATGTCTGATATTTGATTGTTATCCAGATTTAGATATCTCGAATTAGTCAGAGATTGAAGTGATGTGATGTCTGATATTTGATTGTTGTCCAAATACAGATGAATCAAACGAGTCAGAGATTGCAGAGGGGTGATATCTGATATTCGATTATAGTGTAGATCCAGACAAACCAAATTAGTCAGAGATTTCAGGGGTGTGATGTCTGATATTTTATTGTTCTGTAGCTCCAGCCATGTTAAATCAGTCAGAGGTTGTAGAGGTGTGATGTCTGATATTTCATTGTTCTGTAGCTCCAGCCATGTTAAATCAGTCAGAGATTTCAGAGGTGTGATGTCTGATATTTCATTGTTGTTAAGATAGAGAGAAGTTAAATTAGTGAGAAATTTTAGAGCTATGATATCTGATATTTGATTGCTTTCCAGATTCAGTTCATTGCTACTTGACAGTATCCGGTTCGCTTTATAACT
>JAYWFX010000024.1:0-11260 GCA_043778575.1 bacterium
TCCTAAATACTATTATATCCACAGATAAACCCGACCAGATTCATGTTCATACACGTTTTTCTATGACGACGCTATTTGGTGTTTTGGTTGCAAAGAGGTACAGGATTCCTGTGATTGAATTTGAGCACTTGTCTAGTTTTGTGAGTGGTGAATCATGGTTTGTAAATACTGCTAGCTGGTTGTGGGATCAGACTATCAGTAGGCTCACCTTTGCACTGGCTGACAGGGTCGTATGTGTCAGTCAATCTACTCGTAAGTTTGTGTGTATGCAGCTCGGGTCAGATCTTCGAAAGACATTTGTGGTGGAAAATGGATGCAATATAGCACCACTGCGGGAGTCTTTTGATGATAGATTTGAAAACACAATAGACAAGCCAGTGATATTTTTTGCTGCTCGTTTTGTCCCTCTCAAAAACCCACTATTGACCTTGGAAACTATGAGACTCTTAGATCGTCGTGGTGTAGATTTTACTGTGTTGATGGCTGGTAGTGGAAAACTAGATTCAGAGATCAAAGACTTTGTATACAAAAATCAGCTAGACTCAAAGATCAAACTCCTCGGCAGGCTCTCACATTACCAAATCCAAGAGTATTTACAATGCAGTCATATTTTTATGAATATATCTCAGCTAGAGGGTTTACCCGGTGGAGTTATGGAAGCAGTTTTGAGTAATAATCTATGCCTAGTTAGCAATGTAGGCGGAAACAACGATGTAGTGACTGTGCCAGAACTCTTGGTGGATAAACAAAACATGAATTTTCAAGATATGGCTGACAGACTGGAATACATCATAAACCATCTGAAAGAAATCTCTCACAATGCTCAACAAGACAAAGACAGACTCACTCAAAACACTTGGACAAACTCGATGAAAAAACTTGCACAGGTGTTAAATGTGCTATAATATAGTAGTAGTATACTGGCTACAAAGTCGAAAAGACTCCAGAAAAAAACAAAAAACTCTAAAACAAAATATGATTGCAAATAAAAAAATTACGGTCTGTATGCCGTGTAGAAACGAAAGTAATCATTTAGTTGAGGTGGTCGATGCTATCCCTGATTATGTTGATGAGATTATAGTTGTCAGCAATAAATCCACAGATGACACCGTAAGAGTAGCTAAGCAACTCAAAGTAACTGTGATTGAAGACGACCGCACACTCAATGGTATTGGATATGGATTTGCTTATCAATCTGGGATCCACGCAGCCACTGGAGACTATATTGTTTGCGTCGATGCTGACGGCACCTATCCAGTAGAAAAAATTGCTGAAATCATAGAGTATATGGAAAACAAAGGTGTAGATTTTATCTCAGGTGCTCGCTATCCAGTGGACAAAAACACCAACAAAATTCCCTTCAAACTCAAACTTGGTGTGCAGGTTCTCAATATGGAGGTAAAGATTTTATACAATATTGATTTGCATGACACGCTTTCGGGTATGTGGTTATTTAAAAAAGAAATTATACCGTTGTTGGGTATCCAATCGAACCGCTGGAGTGGGGACTGGAATGGTAGCCCGCAAATCAAAATCAATGCTGCTAGGAATCCAAAAATCAAATTTGAAGAATATCACATCACACAAAGCGTGCGGCTAGGCGAGAGCAAGCAAAACTATTTTAAAACAGGATTCGGTCATCTCTTTTGGATTTTTTTGTATAGGTTCGGTATGAGCAACTCGTCTAAAATGGACGTCACTGAGGTACCGTTAGATTTGCATGTAGGAAAATAAAGATTCTGACTTTATAGCTTATCTCTCCTTGATTAATTATCACTAGTTTGGGTACAAATAAATTATGATCAAAAAGTGGTTGTACATTCGCATCTATCTGTTTACAGCATTACTTAAAAACATCTTTCGTTCGTCTCCAAAACGTAGAATTGTCTATATTTATACTCTCATTTTCTTGGTAATGATCGGATTGCTGGGTTACGCAAACTTGAATAATACTGTAGTGCTAAAACCCTTTACTGCTACGCCATTTACTCGTGATGCCTTGACGTGGCAGGATGACTTTGTTGACAACAATCACTATAGTCGCACCTCAAGCAGGCATCTGTTTCACAACTTTGATCATCTAGAATTTGACACTGGAGATAATCAAATTGATTCTGAGTGTATTAGCCTAGATTCCCCTCGTGGAACTGTTTTTAAAAAATGGAAGTTTATCGATCTCAGACTCCTCAACTCTGACTCTATGACTGATAAAAAACTACAAATAACCGATTGTAGTGGAAAAGAACTACTCAGTTTTAACAAGATCATTGATGGAATAAACTCATTTGATATTGAGCAAATTGATTCTGAAAATCAAAGTATTATGCTACACTTCAGTGGCAAGACCAGCTCTATCCAAAACATATTCCCATTCCGCAGATTGAAAATGGATTTTTGGCGTGTAGTCGGATCCAGTGGCGGTACTCAAACTTTATCAATTAATTCAGAGACCGAAATAGTCAAAAGCAACGAAAAACTTATTTACAACATAAAGATCGCCTCGCACGCAGCAACTCTTAAAAACCTCAATCTCATAGTAGATCTACAAAAAGGATACGCAGATGGAACCACTATAGACATCCAACCAGCTAACAATCTAGAGTCATTTCGTAGTGTATCTATTGTCGAGGCGAGTGTAGGCCCTCGTGGTGAAAAAGCTGAAATATTTGCTAATCCAATACCAAAAATTGTCTATGCTCTACAAAATATGAACCCAGACGAGGAGGCGACTTTTCAAATGGTACTCAAAGTAGATGATGGTTTTGTAGATAAGGAGCGACTGATAGTTAGTGCTGAATTGGATTATGGTTCTCAGCCTCGAGATGATATACAAACCTATAAGCCTCAACGGTCCGATAAGCTACTGTTTGACAAACGAAATCGATCTATCTCGACTGCAAAATCTGTCACAATCCACAGTCAAACACTTCCAAACATCATCCCATATGACCGTTATAGTAATCTGGGCAAAGAGGCAACTAATCTGTGGACTATGTTTTTTATTGATGATAAACTGAGAGATGACACCAAAGCCAACCATTCCGATCATCTAGGTTTCAATGTGCGTGTAGATTTGGGGATAGGTTCCTGTAAGCCAATATTTAGAAAAGCTGAGCTCAGTAAGCTCCTCGACAATGACAATTTTGATTCTCTGGATAGTGACCCTAAAAATGATTACGAGATTGTTCATATACCAGAGGCTAACAAAGAGCTGACCAGTGTAGACTATTTTGAAGTACGTTTCAAACGGTGGGTGTTTGGAAATATTTATCGTGGTATGGTTATCAGATACGATATTGAGGGTAGTCAAAGCTGCAAAAACGGTACTGATATGCAGTTTGTGGCTCGAGGTTTTGGAAGTGAAAAAAGTCTACCTGACTCAGTCAAAACATACAATCAAACCACAAAAATCACTCATAAAATCACTGAGGAAACTTGCGGCTATCAAAATTTTCAGAGTCGAGATGTGATTCGAATAGATCAAACACTTTTCAAATCCGATGGTGATTATTGGCCAGAGTGGCGAATAGGAAAGGAGGCAAATTGCTACAATATAGACAAAGACACCGAAAAAGGATTGCCAGAAACACCAGAGTCAAAAGGTGGAATCATGGGATCGTTGGCACCGGGGGAGTACTTTATGACGACATATTGGATGAATGAACAGTATCGATCCTACACCAAAGAGCTGGATTGGTTTTATCTGGTTTATGAACTGCCAGAGGGTACAGCGTATCGTGGAAATCATACAGATTTATCTATTCGTCAAAATGGAAACTACTATGAGTCACGGCAGTTTGATCTGTTTGATTTGTCTCAAAAGGACTCTCTCACAGAAATATACAAAGCTGATCTCAATGACGCACAAGTGCCAGATGCCGCAGGTTTTGATAAAAATAATATGACTAAAAATGGCTGGTTTGAGAGTATTCCAGACAAAACCCCACTCAATCCCGAAGATAATATACGCAACCCAAACTCCTCGCTCTACTTTCGCAAAGGACAACGGCAGGCAATCATGATTCGCACCAAAAATTTAAAACCAGCGTGGAAGCGTGACTTTTTTCTACCAAATGTGATTATGCAGGTCTGTAACGGCGATCAGAGTTGTCAGCCTCCAGTGCTCGGTTCTACGTTTGTAGCAAACAAGATGAAAGCCTATAGCCAACACCAAGAAACTTGTAAATTCTGTGGTCAAAGTAATTTTGGTACTGTTCGAGTAGAGGAAAAGTCCTTTCCCCAAGTGTATTTAGATGTGGATAAACAGCAGGCAAACCCCGGTCAGCGAATCAGTCTCAACCTAACGCCTGAAAACAATATTATGGCGAGTAAGCCCGTCGATGGCGTATACGAAATTGATCTAACGAGCTCAAAGTCGTTTGTGGATTTCAGTGCTGTTGAGGGTAGGGTAAGCTGTGAGGGGTGTGATATGCCTCGTGACTGTCGTATTTCTGATATCGTGTTTTTACCGCCTACTGAATCTGATCCAAAAGCCCGCTGGGATCTATCTAAAGCTCCAAATTGTAGACCAAATCGAGGTTGGGGAAAAGTTTTTCCAGAGAATTTATGTCATGATAGTTATCATCCAAATTTTACCTTTAATCTCGTTCTATTCACTAAAAAAGATACTCCACCCAATTCAGTTTTGGAGGTAAAATCGCGAGTAATCCCTACAAACGCCACCAACATATCTCAATGGTCAGAAAATCACTATAGTGAGACACAAAAGGTTTTGATTAAACCACCTACTATTTAGTTATTCGAAGTTTAGAGCTTAGTTCTATCAAAAATACTAACAATTTTAGCAAACAAAAACTCGATGTGAAAGACTGCGATGGTCAGAATATTGAGACCGATGATATGATATGGTTCATTTGGTAGAAAATCCATTGGGCTAGGACTCCTGGTTTTGTGTATGAGATAGAGGTAATTTGCTTCACCTCCAATGAGCTTGTTGATACCATAAACCACTATCATATATGCAAATAGTATGCCAAATGCCTGCCAGAGATTCTTGTAGGAGATAGAAAGTTTACGAACCCATAATAAAAACAACGTACCAAAAACTATACACAGGTGACTCACAAAAAACTCTATAAAATGAAGCTTGGGAAAGTTGTCGTCGCGACCAATATCTGGAGCTAAAATTGCTAGCAAGGCTGATATTGGAGACCAGTATATAGTTACTCTGCTGAGAAAATCTTTTTTGCTAAAAATACTCAATACGACCATAAAAGCTGTGATATTGCAGAGGTGAAGCGGTAACAGTCTCTGAACATCAAAACTACCAGTAACCACATAGACTATATTCATAACCACTATCTGAACTGCCAATATACCGCCGATTGTGTATCCAAGTCGCTCTTGGTTTTTATCAGATAGTCGACTCCCTAAAAACACTCCTATTACACCCAGAATTAATACCATAATTACCACCAAGTGTGTGCCCTGAAAGAGCAGAAAATCTCCAAACATAGTACCGATAATATGGCATAAAACCTGATTTTGGTCAAAACAAACATCCCCCCACTATGCATTGACACTAATCAAATTTCATGATGTGATGATTATTCATGCCCAATAGTCGACCAACACACTCCAGCCCAAGACGCAAAGATTCAGGACGAAATTCAACAAACAGCAGACCAAGTAGTAGACCAAACAGTTCCGCTTCTTCGTATTCATCTAGTGGATCGACGCGTACTGGCTCACCGCGAACAGGAGCTCGATCAACAGGCGGCAGAACTAGCACTACGCCTCGATACGCTAGACCAAGCACGACATCCAGACCAAAGCCATTTGAATCCAGAGAAGAGCGAACAGCCCGATACTCCCCATCTAAAAAATATCAATCCTCAGAATCATCAGAGTCTTCTAGTTATGAATCAAGATCATCTGGCCCTTTAAAACCTAAACCAAAGAAATTTGGTCGTACCTCATCTCCAGCTTGGAAAGCCTCAAAACGTAGCTCAACAACCAGTCCAGTAAAGAGTTATACCGCCAATCGAGGCACTAAAAAAATATCACCTAGAACTCAGTCTGATAGAGATTTTGACGAGTCTGGATTCAACACCGAGCGTAGACCAAAGCGTGAACCAATTCAGCGACAAAAGAGTTTTGACAGATCGCCTCGAGAAAGACCAGCCCAAGAAAGATCATCAATCTCACGACTAAACGATTTGAAATTAGAAAAACCAGCACGTACATTGCCTAGCAGAACTCGGGAACCAAAGCCAAGCAACAAACAAAAAACCATGGAGCCAGACTTTGATTTATTTGTGAAAAAGGCTAAACCAGTCAAAATGGAAAGTTATACAGCCAAAAAAACTTTTGCAGAGCATGGTCTCCATAGATCTATTATTCAGGCATTGGATGAAAAAAGCTATATCAATCCAACCCCAATCCAAGATCAGGCTATTCCTCACCTCCTCGAGGGTAGAGATATCATCGGAATAGCAAATACAGGCACGGGGAAAACTGCAGCTTTTGTCCTTCCACTTATCCACAAACTCCTCAACGGTAGTGAAAATCGTGTTTTGATACTAGCCCCAACACGTGAACTCGCCATGCAAATCGAGCAGGAGATCAAGGATTTTAGCTACAAGACTTTTATTTCATCGGTATTGATAGTCGGTGGTGTGTCGGTAAAACCACAAATTGCCTCATTAAAAAAGGAAAAACACTTTATAGTGGGTACGCCGGGGAGGGTTTTGGATCTGGTAAAACAGGGCTCTATCAAGCTCCAAACCATTAATACTGTAGTTTTGGACGAGATGGATAGGATGCTCGACATGGGCTTTGTCAAAGATATCAAAAACATTTTATCACTGGCTCACAAAAAGAAACAACTTCTATTTTTCTCAGCTACCCTAGGCAAAGAAATCGAAAAAATTGCCAACGAACTCCTATACAATCCTGTTCATGTATCGGTAAAATCTGGACAAACAACTGACAATGTAGAGCAAGACGTAATTCGATATAGAGCTAGCGACAACAAAATTGATATTTTAGCCAAACAACTTCAAAACCCTGATGTCACCAAAGCGCTTATCTTTGAAAACACCAAGCACGGAGTGGATAAAATCCAAAAGAATCTAAAAATTCTCGGTATCGAATCAGTGGCAATTCATGGCAACAAAAATCAAAGCCAACGTAATAGAGCGTTGGACGCCTTTAAAGAGGGTTCAGTAAATGTGTTGATTGCTTCAAATGTAGCTGCTAGAGGACTAGATATTCCTGAGGTTTCACACGTCTACAACTATAGTTTGCCACAGAGTAGAGAGGATTACGTCCATAGAATTGGTAGGACAGGGCGAGCTGGAAACACAGGATACGCTTATACATTTGTAGAGGAAAAATAATTAGATCCTTTAGGTTATTATTTAGATTGTGTTGCATTTCGTGGAATCTTTGGTGGTATAACCTGTGAGAAACCATTGCTTGCGTTGGGCTGAGCTACCGTGTGTCCATGTCTCTGGGTTGACTCTGCCAGAAGTTGACTTTTGTATTCGATCGTCACCTACAGCACTGGCTGCATCTACAGCCTCTTCTATTTCATCAGCAGCGATTACACCTTGGCTAGTCACATCACCAGCCCATACTCCAGCAAAACAGTCAGCTTGGAGTTCGGTTTTTATAGATATTTTAGGGTCTCTAGTGTCGTATTTTGATAGTGTTGAGAGTATGTTCTGGACATGGTGACCTACTTCGTGAGCTATTACATATCCTTCGGCTACATCTCCACCCTTTGCCCCAAAGCGATTGGTTAATTCTTCAAAAAACGTCTCATCCAAATAAATAGTTTTATCAACTGGACAGTAGTGCGGGCCAGTCTGGGAATCAGCACCTCCACATCCAGATTGAGTACTGCCTCTAAATAGCACGAGCTTTGGTTCTTTGTACTGGATATTTCTCTTGGCAAGTTCTTTTTTCCAAATGTCATTGTTCGAGCCGAGCACCTTTTGAGCAAATAGTTTATAGTTCTTGGTGTCGACAAATGTACCGTTTGAACTGGTTTTAGTACTTTGACTTTGTAGTTGGCTCAAGACGTTTTGGACATCCACTGATCCGCCACTAAGCAGTGTAAAGCCGAGCACAATAATAGTCCCGACCACACCTAAACCACCAATCGCAGATGGGGCTTGACCACGCCTATCCTCCACATCACCCGAACTGGTAATAGTATCCCAAAGAGCCATATAATTGGCTTATAGCTATTTTAGCCTTACTTTGTCAACAGATTGCGTTTATCATTTATTTATGATCATCCCATCTATCAAACCTATTAAATCATCTTTTGCTCCTATATCGTGAATTTGCTGTTGTTTGTATCTTTTTACAAATTCAGGATTTTGCTCTATGTAGTCCTCTATTTTGTCGTCAGGTAGTTTTGCAGATATTTCATACAATTTTCCGTTAGATTCAAACTCGAACAGTTGTGTCAGATAGACAAAAGGGTATATTTTTGATGTATCACCCAACCCATATCGATACCCGCGAAAAGTAATGATTTTTCCTGGTATTCCAGATTTTGTGGTGTATGGTTCGTTTTCTATTATTGTAGCTTTTTGATCGTTGAGAATAGATCCTTTGGACGATGAGAACTGAATATAAAATGGTAGTCCAGCGTCACATGCCGTGCATGGTAGATTTTCTCCAAGGGTGTTTATGTGAACACTTCTCTGAGGATAGTTAGGTGATTCTGGTCGTAGTGTACACTGACTCAATATATCTAAAAATATTTGTGCATCTTTTTCCATTTTGCTACCTTTAAATCCGTCGGGCAAAAAACTGAATCCTGAATACCCAACCTGCAGTTTATTTGTATCAAAAGCAAAGGTTACCTGGTCGCACGGTAATTTCTCCCAGTTCTTGCGAATAAATGCGTCGGTACTGATTTGGACAGGGTTTGAGGTGTTTCCAAAATTATCTTTGGACGTAAAAGTGAATGTATTCTTGCCATCGACTAGGGTTTGTTGTAGGGTCAGATTATTTGTAGTAAATTGATCAGATTGTATGTCGTTGAGAAATAACTTTGCTTCTGTTTCTGATTCCAACTGTATGTTTACAAAGCTATCTAACTGGATAAAAGATGGTATATTTTGGGTGAGTTTGAGCTCAGGAGCTACTCGATCTACTGTGATTTTGTATTCTACCCATTCGCCAATCCCTGACCCTACTATCTGATCACTACGTCGCCTAAACTTGATGATGTTTTCACCTTCATTGAGATCAGTGTTTCGAATGATGTAGTTATTCCAGATAGCTTTTGTCTGTCCATTTATTTGTATTTCATGATCCTTAGCAAAGTTTAGAGTTGGTGGTATTGATTGGGAATTTATCTGACTAACTAAAGTCTGTTTATCAGTTTTAAAATACTCATGTTTGAACTCAGGTTTTTTTGAAACAGCAAAAATTCCACCTCCAACCAAGCTAAAAATGACCAACAACGAAACACTATATATACATTTGTCTACAATACGAAGTGGCATATATACCAAAATGTAGAGTATTTATCAACTATTTGCAATATATTATTCTCTCGTGTAATGTTTTGTTCTAAATAGGGTAACATTCAATGAAGACTGAAAGGAACAATCGGACTTCACAAAAATTCACACACAAAACACACCTATATATGTCACTATTTACACCACTCGCAGCAAAATTTGCAGCAGGAGCAGTCATCGCAGCAGGAAGTATCGGAGGATTCACAGCACTTGCATCTACTAATCCAGTAGTTCAGCAAAACCTAGTAAATCTCCAAACAGCAATCACGAATAAAAACCTAGGGGATTATAAAAATGCTAAGATAAGTTTGATCGATGAAAAGTCCAAAACAGCTAAAGACGCAGTAAACAACACTACCCAGGATCAACTTAACACACTTTCTGATCGCCAAGCCAAATTTAAATTAGTACAGGATGCTATTGATGCAAATGACTATCCAAAGTTTCAGGCAAATGCAGATGCAAATATGCTCAAACGAGTACCTGATCAAGCAAGTTTCGACAAAATGGTAGCGAGTAACAAAGCAAGAAAAGATGCAGTAAATAAACTCAGTGAAGATATCAAAAATAACGACGCTGGAGCCTACAAGGCAGACGTCATCTCCCAACAACAAGCAGAGCAGGCAAGACATACAAATAATACCAATAACCAAGGTACTCAAAAAACCAGACCTACACCTACTGATGCTCAGCTCCAAGCTCGTTTCGACAAAGCTGTAGTAGCCTACAAAGCTGATGGAACACTACCTAATTCAAACAAAAGAGGTATAGGAATTGAAGGCAGTTTTGGACATGGCGGAGGTCGCGGACAGAGTGGTATGAAAATGAATGGAGGATTTGGTAGTGGAAAAAATGATCAAAGTATGAGAGGGTTGGACAGATCTGATCAGTAAAAACAAAACATCAGCAGGTATCTTTTTGTATCAACTCCTCGGGGTTGGTTTTTTTTATTTTTATCTTCATGTTAATATTTCGACCTTCTGGGTCGTAAACCTTTAAAACTAAAAACAAAGAAGCCCCAGATTACGTAGTAATATGGAAATACCCCGTTGCTCTGCTGCGGGGTGGCTTTTTATTTCCAAATAATATCCCGTTTTCTCCAGATATCACACATGGCCTCTATAAAGATTTGAGTATTTACATCTATTTCTGATATTGCTGGTGTTTGAGTTGTGTCGAGTTTTGCAAAGGGTTCATTTCTTTCGTTTACCCAATCTCGAAGTACATCAGTCACAACCCCAGTCCACACAAAGGCAAAGGTGGTTTTCAAGTGTTTTGGATTGTGGTTTGTTTGATTCTTGATAAGGGTTAGCGATGCCTCAAGATAACTACTAACTACTCTTTTGTCCCTTAGTCTGGATAAAATCTTTGCTCGATCAAATGTGTGCCTCAAAGGATATAATCCCTCCATTAAATCTGGTTGCAGTGTCAGACCTGCATATTCATACACTTCGCTATTAGTAGTGAGATCTTTTTCTTGGAGAAATCGCGGGTTTTTTCGTTTTGAGTCAAAATTCCTAAAACAATGACGAAAGCTAGGTAGTAAAATTTGCGTCACATAGAATTTATAAAATGTCTTGTGAGTGTCAAAGGGGAGTTTCCTGACCAAATCCTCATCTAGCAAGCGAAGAACACTGACAGCCTTATCAAAATAATTTGCAGCATCAGCGGTATCTTCATTTCTTTTTATCCATGCAATGGGTTTCATCAACTCTATCACTATAGTTTCTATCTTTTGTTTCCAAGTGGTA
>JAYWFX010000025.1:0-4013 GCA_043778575.1 bacterium
GTCGAGTTAGAGATCTGATCAGACTGACAATCTGATTGTGCTCTGATGTATTGCTTTTTTCTAAATACTGCTTGGTGAGATATTCTAATCCCCAGAGACGCAAAACAGGCTCACGTTTGTAGTGTGCAAAAGCACTTTTTAGACAAATATAGAGTACAAATCGAAGACTCACCACAGAATTGCCGGGATCATATACTGGATGCCATGGCTCTACCTGAGTCTCAGTAATCTCCAAAAAATACCCACGCTCTTCGGCTTTTTGTTGGAGTTGTTCGTTTGAGATATTCCATGGAAACAGCAGCCACCCCATCGGCTCAATCACCTTCCAAAACGCCTGAGTCCGCCACTGATCCTGATAATAATAATCCTGCCCGACACAAAATCTACCCCGCAGAGGATCCAGTGTCTTGAGGATTTGCCTGAGACCCAACCTACCTGATGAATTGAGCAATATTGGTTTTCCCGGGAAAAATTCCTGAGTCTGAACAATAATCTGTCTAATGTATTCGACCGACGATTTTAGCATAAAATGACCAAAACGGGTAAAACACTCATTCTCGATCTGGAAATATTTTATACGAGCTAGCTTACCCGGAGATAGATAGATTTTGAGGTACTCTAGGAGTTGACGCTGGTATTGGACAGCTTTGTTGGCTAGATCTGACTGAGATCGTATTACAGTGTATTTTCGAGCAGTTCCAATTTCTTTCCATATATAATCTGGGACAAATTCTTCGGGATAGGCTGGTGTCTTTATCGGGCCAATAGACAAAACAATATCTACACTATGAGTGAAGCAATACTCCAAAAATGGCTTGTAGTAGGATAAATCTAATTTTCCATTACCAGAATCTACAATGCTCCAGCGAATCCCAATACGCAAATCAGTGATTCCCCACTTTTCCACAATCATCCTGAGCCCACGCATAGCAATTTTAGGATTGTCGTACCGTTCTGGGATAAAATTACCAGCTAGACTCACAGCCTCATAACCATCACCTCGAAGTCCATCCATCTCATTCACAAATTCATCATTTTCTAGTCGGGCTATTTTCCAAGCATCTTTTGCCGCACGAATCCCTATCCACTCAAACATACCTGTACCCTAGAACGGTTGTCAGTTGATGTCAAAGAAATGAGGGTTTATTTGCCGCTTTTTCTGCGGTTATCTGATTTACACAGCATTTGGCAGTTTTCAGCATTGATCAGAGGGTCTCCAGAGTTTCAATTGCTAGTAGATCCAGACCGAATACCAATTGATTTTTTATGGCACTGCAGAGACTCAGCATTTGAGCTTGGCGGAGTAGGTTTTTTTCCATAGAGACTGAGTGTTTGGCGTACCACGAGTTGGTCATGGTAGCCAGTTCAAACAGATGAGTACACAGCAAATGCGGTTTATAGTTCACACAAATAGTCTCTAAAACTAGAGGTAACAGAATCATTTTTTTCAAAATCAACAGCTCCACATCATTTAGGTCTGAATATCCTGAACTATCTTGAGGGTTTGAGCTTGGCTGCATAGATACCTTAGACAAAATACTATTCAGTCTGGCTACCGTATAGAGTTGATACACTCCAGTATTTCCCTCAAAACTCAGAATCTTTGGGATATCCAAAACTACATCAGTAAGTGAATCTCGAGCTAAATCATACCATTTTAGAGCCGCTATAGCTACTATTTGAGCTCGCCGATTTAGTTCACCCTGAAGATTGTCTTGATCAGTTGCTAGTTCAGGGTTTTTTGCTACCAGCACTGACTTGGACTCCCCTACGACTTGGTTAATCAGGTTTTGAGCGGTCAAAAAATTCCCTTTTCTGGTACTCATCTTGCCCTCTGGAAGTGTCAAAAACCCGTATTGGACATGAACGAGATTATGCCAGCTGAGCCTGTCGCAGACCTCATCTCCATATTTGAGCTGAAATTCTGGAAGTGAGGCTAAATAGGAAATAATTGCAAAAGCCTGATCAAAATTGTGTTTTTGGGTATGGTCTGTCAGAGTTATCATCGTCTCAGCACCGATATTTTTTGCCCAATCCAACCTAGCCGCTACATCTCGAAACGGGTATGTAGTATAACCATTTTTGCTTTGAACCAAATAACAACGCCCAAAATGCTTGATTTTACTAGCCAGCTCAGTGGGCATACCAACCCATTTTTCTGCCAAATCCTCTAGATCAATATATCTCCCCTGCCCTTCAATCTGCCAAATATAGTGTTTGTCCATAAATTCCCAGAGTTCCTTCATCTGACACTCATAGTAGCTTTCCCCTTGTTCATAATCAAATTCACCCACGCCGAGTAACTCTAGGTCTTTTCGTAGTTCAAGCTTTGATTTAAGGACAAAATCCTGCCATAGTTTTCGGTTTTTACTATCTCCCTGCTCCAGTTTCAGATGTTCTGCACGCACTAGATCTTTCCAATTTTCCACAATATCTGACTGTTGATTCCCCCAAACGTAGAGTTTCACCAGTATATCAATAGGGTTTTTTTGGTAATCATCAAAGCTAATAATCTCAAATTGCTCATTGACTACCACCTCCAGAGTCTTTTGAACAGCAAAAATCTTCCATGCCCACAAAATTATCCCAAACTGTACACCCCAATCACCCCAATGATGATCAGTCACTAAATTTGAATATTTTAGCTTCAAGATTCGTTTGAGTGATTCGCCTAGATTTGCATTTCGCAGATGCCCAGCGTGCATGGGTTTAGCTACATTTACACCGACGTATTCGAGCATTATTTTTTTATTAGTTTGCTCTAGAGACACGGTTTGTTCAAAAAGTGAAACTGCAATGTAAGGCGATGTAAAATCTATATCCAGATTGATATAACAACCCACGACCCTAGCAACCAATGGTAGTTTTTGTTCTATGATAAGCTGATTCATCTGTGTGCAGAGCTCGACAGCAATTTGGTTTGGATTAGTTTTTTGTCCTGTGTCCTTGGTTCGTTTACTGGCTGCTCGAAAAGCAAAATTGGTAGTCAAAATCCCAAAAACTAGATCAGGCGGCACAGTCCACTCACACTTTGGAAATTGTTGTTTAAAAATTGTAACTAAGGCAACTATATTCATCTCATTGAGGAAATCAATGTTTTTTGCACAAAGTCAAGAAATCAATTGATGGTTGCTAAAACATAATATTGTAGAAAAAGGTATTTCGTGATTATGAATGAAAAAACTAATATCAATAAACTATATGAAATTAAATTTTGAATCGAATCTGGAACACCAGATCAAAGCAATCCAATCCGTGGTCGGTCTGTTAGATGGACAATCCAAAACCGCCCAAGAATCAACAATCCAATTCCTAGTCAAAGGTAATTCTATTGGTTTGAGTGAATCAGAAATCCAAAACAATCTCAAAAAAGTTATTCTAGCAAATGGTTTGAATCCTGAGGTTTGCAAACTGGAATCTGGAATTGACTTTTGTGTCGAAGCCGAGACTGGAACTGGCAAAACCTATATTTATCTCAGAACAATTATTGAGCTGTATTCTGTCTATGGCTTGAACAAGTTTCTAATTATAGTTCCGAGCATTGCGGTCAAAGAAGGAATATTGAAGACCCTAGAAAACACCAAAAAACATTTTCGGGATCTGTATAATACCAATTATGATTATAATGAATACTCCTCAAAAAAACTCAATCGTATCAAGCAATTCGTAGATAGTCCTACCCTCCAGATAATGATCATGACACTCCAGTCATTCAACCACGATGACAGAATCATGAACCAATCCAGCCGAGATGACAATATAGACGGATTATCGTATATGGACGCAATTGCCCAGACCAAACCGATTATAATCATGGATGAGCCTCAAGAAGGTATGGATTCTGACAACTCAATCGACAAAATCTCAAGGTTTCAACCGTCTCTAAAACTTCGATATTCCGCCACTCACAAAGTCCTCAAAAATCTTATTTATAGACTCACACCTTCTGATGCCTACAAACTAAACTTGGTCAAAAAAGTAGAAGTTCTATCTGTATCCGAAAAAAATACTGA
>JAYWFX010000026.1:0-3976 GCA_043778575.1 bacterium
ATTTATCAGCATCATCTGCGTTTTCAGCGTCATAGTTTTCCATAAATACTCCCTCAGCACAGGCAACTTGGGCTCCACTCGGTAATTTCTGACAACCAACTACCGATTTTGGGATATCATAGTTATTCATCAGCATCAAGCCATGACCGATACCGTGAACACAAATACCATCACTAAACCTAGGGCACAAACTAAATATATCAGCTTCAGGGTTTGGACTAATCTTGAGATATTTTTCGATAATGCCGTGCAGATAACCCCCTCCGCAGGTGTCTACGTAATATTCCATAGATTTCTGGATATTGTTATTGTACTTTGCTAGTGCCTCGTTACCGATTACGTGGGTGAGACTATGACATTGTTCTTGGACTACTTTTGTGCTGGAGGTGTCTTTGACAAGTGAGAGTAGTGCTATTTTTGGATCTTGCTCAACTACAATCTTTTTGAGTTTTGCAGCATATTGCTTGTATTCAGTTAGATTAATTTGGGTTTGAGTGTCAGTTTGAGCTGGATCATTTTTTTTGGTAAGTCCATCAGATGTTGGTGTTGTTTGTTCGAGTTTTACATTTGGATCAATGAGCTTTTGAGATTCTTTTTCACGTGATTGTACTCCATTGGTGTCTTGGTTGAGAGGGCTGTTTGAAATAGCTTCAGGTTTTATTTCAGCTTTAGACGGGTTTTGGTTGAGGTAAAATGCGTAACCACTCAACATCCCGATTACTATCACCGCTCCAAGCAGTGCTCCAATAATATAATTTTTATAGTTGTGATGATTGTTTCCATTACTGTTTCTAATATTGTTGCCAACTAGGGGTGGGTGAGTTTGTTGGGTCATTTTGTTTGTGTTTTTTGAATACTACTATTAATCTACTACGAATATATTTAAAGTTAAAAAAAGGTTGTTGGCAAAAAGAAATTTGTATTGTATAATCAACTGAAGTTTATTTGCTATTCATCAAAAATAGTGATTAAAAGAGTCTAAAAATAGTCAAAACTGCAAACAAAAACCCATACACATACCAACACCAATATGTCACAAGTTACTCTACAGGATCAACAATATTTTTTCAAAAATACATTTCAAACTGCAATCAAATTCGCTAAAAACAGCATCCACACTGTCGGTCTTTTGACTTTGATGGTTGGTTTAGTGAGTCTGGTTAGTCCACTAAAAAACCCAATCAAAGATCTTTTTACAGATGCTCCATCGGTCTTGGCTGCACAGTCTACGAACTTGGATACAAACATGACATCCTATATCGGATCGAGTGGTGACGAGGCTGGTGAAGCTACTGGAATAGGAAATGATAATACAGTTTGGTATGGTGGAGCAATTGCTAATCTTTCGGTAAACTATGGCAAAACTCCGATTAATATTTTGGGCGGTGGAGCGGGAACTCTTCTGCATTTTGATACTGATGGTAAAACACTTAAAACTGTTATTAGATTGCCTAGTGCGGTCAAAGATATCGCTATGGACAAATCTCAAAACAGACTGGCAGCTATTGGTGACTTTGGGCTAGTTTATATCGATACTGTAAACTACAGCGTGATCTGGAATAAAATTTTACCTGTGGATTCAGCAGCACATCCTGACAATTTCAAATTCGGATCACGAGTGGATATTGGAACCAATGGAAACATTGCATCATTGTATGGTAAAAGAGTTACAGTCTGGAACCAATCAGGAACTAACCTCACAGGAAGTGGCAATACCACCTTTGGAATGCAAGCTAAGTTCGTAACAGATATCGCACTCGTTGATGCCAACAATACTGTAGTAGTAATTGGAGAAACCCAAAAAGACGGTGGGCCTTGTAGTCAATGGAGATCTGGATGGATGAAAGGATATTCTCATACAGGAATTCAAATTTGGAAGAACTATGATTGGACTCAATATGAGGTATCTGGAACAATTGCACCCAATCTAACCAATTACTGCGCTGATAGTTCACCAAAAAGAGTAACCCTTGGAGCTGATAATAACCTGTATATGATTGCCGAATCTGCTGGCGGAAATAGTCAATATCAAGCTGACCCAAGAGATCTCACTAAGACTACAACCTCAATTGGAAAGAATGCAGGTGGGGATAACTTCAACAATACGTTTAATATGAATAGCCAAAATATTACATTTATGATGAAGTACGCTCCACTGAACGGTAATTTGATCAAACAACAAGTTTGGGTAGCTAGGCTAGCTGCTGGAGCAAACCCATCAGGTGGAGGTGCCAATACTATGTTTGCTAGAGATATCGCTGTAAACGAAGATGGTGTTATAGGTTTTGTTGGTCGTAGTGCAGCTTGGTTTGCTGATAGAAATATCCAATCCCAAACACTCAATGGATCTACTATTCCACCATATGATGGCAACGGTGATGGTTTTTATTTAGAGTTATTACCAGACATGAGAACCCGATCCAGAGCAACAGTCTTCAAAAAAACCCTCGAACAAGAGATTAAATCGGTCGCTCTCAAAGGCAATAAACGTGTCGTAGCTGGAGAAATAAAATCTGCTGGTGCCCAAATCCCCACGATGAATCCTCTTCAGACTAGCAATGCTGGAGGAGCAACCGAAGGGATGATAGCAACTTGGGGTTTTGAGCCGATAGTAAAAGATTACGCAATTACCGCGACTAAAAACCCTGTTAATTCAACTCAAGCAGCTGGATCAAGTTTTAGTACTACCTATAATTATTCGTACACTGGCACAGTACCTCCACAGGACACCACGATCAAAATCACTTTATTTGAAGGTTTGATTTATACCAACGATTTGTTTGATGGATTTAGCTGTACTGGAATTAATCCAAAGATCTGCACAAAGACTATCACAGCCACTCAATGGCAATCAGGAGGGAGCTATACACTGAATTTAGGGATTCCAAATAATCCATCGGTTTTCAACGGCAAGACTGACAAACAAATTTTGTTCCAATTGTATCCTAGTGCTACATCTACAGCCGATGTTGATGTATATCCGTCCAATAATATTGCGACCGTACCAGTAACTTTGGATTTGACAGTGCCAGCAGCTCAGGACTATACCATGACGCCTACACTGATGAGTGTAAATCCAATTCCCCTTGGTGGTTACGCCGAAGTTAAAGTTGATTATGCCTATTCTGGCCCTGTTGGAGTAGCAGACAAAAGAATTGTTTTTGTGGTTCCAGCTGGACTAGAATATGACCCTTTGAATCGAAGCTCAATTTCTCCATCACCTTGCCCAATTGTAGGTGGACTAGAAACGTGTAGTAAATCTACAGCCTTTAATACTCAGACAAACACTTTTAGCCAAACAATTTATTTCAGAGTAAAAACGCCAGCATCTGGTACCAATCCAAAGAACATCGTATTTAATTTGGTGGATTCAAATAGCAACCCACTCAACGACAATAATAACGCTAATCACACCAACAAAACTGTTTCTATCACAACTACAAGTGCTTTGGCTGCTAGTGACTATGGGATTACTTTTGGGACTTTGAGCGATAATACTATTGCTGTCTCAGGTAGTAAATCTATACCCTTGAACTTTCAATACACAGGAAACACTTCACCAACATCCCAAAAACTAACAGTCAATATCCCAACTGGTCTCAATTATGAGTATCTAACCAATAACGGATTTGTGTGTACAGCTGGGACTAATGCCCAAGTATGTACCAGAAACGTAGTTACTTCGGAATGGCTCAATAACACCTTTAGTCTACCGATAAACATCAAAGCAGATTCAACTTTTACTAATCCGCCAGCTAGAACTATCACAGCTAGTTTGTCAGCTATTTCAGGAAATTCACCGATAGATACGACCCCTGCAAATAACACAGCTCAAGTTATTCTCAATTTGACCAACACTCAACCACCATCTGCTACCCCCATAACCCAATCCAACACAACCACAGGTATCTGTACCCCAGCTTCAGGTGTAGTAGGTGTAGTACTAACCAAGTGTGACTTTCTATTGGTAGGAGAT
>JAYWFX010000027.1:0-3905 GCA_043778575.1 bacterium
TTGTTATTCAACCTGATATATCCAAAATTCAGAGTATGTTTTATGCAGAGGGTTTTAGTGATGATCAAACAGTCAGGATGATGTCAGAGTTTTACCAAAAAACTAATATGATGGTTTGTCCTTATACAGCCGTAGGTTTGCTTGGTGTAGAGGCTGCCGTATATGGGGAAAATGCGGAGCACCCGGAATATAGAAATAGAGACATCATCACACTCAGTACAGCTGATCCATCAAAGTTTCCAGATATCTGTCACCAAGTGTATGGGGAGTTTCCTAATCCAACTAACCCAATTCTAACTGCTCGTGGAGAAAAAGAGGAGATTTACGAACTGGAAAATAATTTTTTGAAATTGAAAGAATTTATGATTAAAATAGGATTGGTGAGGATTTAGCTATCAAACTCCGATTAACTTTTAGTTGATTTTTTTTGACGATGCACTGTTTTAAGCATAAGCTTATGTTGTGGTAGTTTGTTTTTAAGCTATTCACTCTAAACAAAAATATATGTTTTCTCAACAACTTTCTCTCACAACACAATCTATTTTCAGTCTTGGTCTCGTCAGTGCTTTGGCACTTTCTTCTTTTGGCATGATTCCTACACTTGCAGTATCTGCGGTGCCTCTGAGTTGCACCACAAGTCAAGTTTTAGTTGCTGGAACATGCACAGACTCAGCTGTGACTCTCACTGGAGCAGTCTATGAAGATTTCAATGACAATGGTAGACTCGATGACACTGATAGGCAGCATCCTGTGAGTGGAGTCAAAATCTTTGCCAACCAAACTGTGTATTGTCCTCCAAGTTCGTGCGGTTATACATACTCTCAAAACGTGTACACTACAGATTCTGCTGGTAAATTTAGTCTTAAATCTAATTATGGAATCGAAACTAAAGTCAATCTGTTTGATTCTAATCGAGTCGGTCTCAATGATTCAAACAAGACAATCCAAGTGTTACCTGCCACTCAAAGCCCAATTCGCAGCACTGCAGACAATACATTTGGATCGTTTCTAGTCAGAAAAACTAACACCAAGAGACTACCAACAGTCGGTGATATAGTGTTTTACGATAAAAATGGTAACGGTATCCAAGATGTAGGGGAGCAGGGTATAGCCTATATTGCGGTTTCATTATTTGACCAATACAATCGTGAAATTGGAGATATTCAGTATACAGATGCAAATGGAAATTATAGTTTTACTACTGAGCCGCGAGATGGACTGTATCTCAAATTTGCTACTCCAGAGAGTTCATCGCTAGTGCCAACTACCCGAAATGTCGGATTTGATGACAGGATTGACAGCGATATCAACTCAAGTGGTATTTCAGATCGATTCAATCTCAGATACGAAGAACGAAAGACTGGCATGGATGCAGGGTTTTATATAGCAGAGCCAGACAAGGTGGTTGCCAGCGGGTCGATTTTTAATGATATAAACGGAAATGGCAGGTTTGATTCTAAAAAAGACTATTTTGCAAGTAGCAACAAAGTAACGTTATCTGACACTTCTGGATCCGTTATCACGACTACGTATTCTGATTCGGCTGGTTTATACAGGTTTGCTAATCTGATTTCTGGTATGCAGTATACTGTGACCGTCACACCGATAACAGGCTATAGAGTAACCACAGGCAAATCCAGCTTTACTCAAATTTTTAGGACTGAATCCCCAACCAACAACCGTCTCCCAGACGTAGGCGTACAAAAAATACAAGGTTAAAACCATACAATTTGTAATAAATCTGAATCTTTGATTATACTACGGTCGGGATGCATAGTGCCACCGTAGTTTTTAGAACCTCTTTGGTATAACTACACCTCGTACGATCAAATCACAGGTTTTTGAAAGTATGTCATGAGGTATCTACGTGTTTCCACCATTGTGTTTGGAACAATTTCACTGTTTTCACATCTGGACACAACTGTCTCCTAGAAAACTTCTAGCAAAAATGCAGTGCAGTATAATCAACTCATCCAGTACCAACCAGTTTTGACTTTGAATGTGTATTTATTGTAGTTTTCTACGGTATTTGTAATCACTAAAACTCAATTTCAGCGGGGTATTGTGTCACGGTTTATCCCAGTGCATTTTTTTGATAGTTGAGTCCAGATCAGAATTTTTCATCATTTCCAACTCACCGTTTTATATTTTTTATGGGCAAAATCACACACACAATCACAGATAACCAAAAAAGCTAGTTTTTATAGATGACATATTTGACTCCGTGATATCGGCTGGCAAGCATGAGTTTGAAGACACTCGTTGGTTTTCTAAAAGGGAAGTTCAGGTAGAGGTAGTTAGTATTTCTGAGCCATTGAGCACCTCTCAAGCAAGCACAGTTAGGAGAAATGAACCACTGTTTGCACGGTATTTTACTGAAATAGCATCTAATTCTCATGAATTCAAGGTTGTCTTAGTGGATGGTATTATGGTTCGAGTATTACCGCCAAACTATAAATTGATTTTTTTACAGGATGCTGGTGTGTTTGAAGTTTTGAAATATGATTTAGACGAGTCGCTAGAGATCGCCGATCAATATAAAAACTCGATCTACAAATCATTTACTAGTAACCCGAATCTACTCAATATCGATGTACCCCTCAGCTATAAATGTTTACTGTTTGTCGATCAAAAACTAGTTCAGGAGCTTGGGTGCGGGAATTATTTATACTTAAATTGCTTTACAAATATCACCTACAGTTTAATATCGACCATCAATCAAATATTAGAGATCCAAAACCAAGAATTACTCACCGATGACAAAGTAACCATCAGGATAAACTTGACGGCTGACTATCTCCTAGTTAATCCAACCAAAGTCTATGAGTATTACGGTGAAGGCTATAGGGCGTTTATTTACAAAGAACTGCAGCTCCGACTACGAAATGCAATTAGTGACAAAACTCTCAACCAAGTGTTAGAGCAAAAACAGCTGATCAGTGAATCACTCAAAGTAGCTGTCGATGATAGTGTAGAAAATCACCATATTCACATCAGCAATATTGCCATCAAAGACATTATTTTACCCGGTGAGATCCGCACCATCATGAACCAAGTCGTGGAGGCAGAAAAGAAAGCCGCAGCTAATGTCATAAAACGACGCGAAGAAACGGCGGCTACTTGATCACTACTCAACACAGCAAAGTTGATGTCAGATAATCCAGTGCTGCTCAGGCTAAAAGAATTGGAGGCAATCGAAAAAGTAGTAGAAAATATCAACGAGCTCAATGTATATGGCGGGCTAGACAGTCTCATGAACAATACTATTTCACTGGGTGGAAAAAAATAATTATCAAAACTAAATCTTATTTGACTGGAGTTGCTTTGTGCACAATAGGATAGGTTGTTTTCTATGAATTACCACCCTATACTCAAGTCTGTTTTTGGTTTTGATACTTTGAGACCTAGCCAAATTCCTGTCATTGATTCGATTTTGTCGCACTCCGATACACTGGCTATCATGCCTACTGGTGGCGGAAAGTCGCTGTGCTACCAACTGCCTGCATTGATGTTTGATGGGGTTACTGTGGTGATCTCTCCGCTGATTGCTTTGATGATCGATCAGGTCGCAGCTCTGCGTAAAAATGGTGTGCCAGCCTGCTATATAAACAGTTCTCAATCCGAGGGTGAGCAGCGTGAATTTATGGATCAAATCCGAGGTGGTGATATCAAGATTCTTTATGTCTCGCCCGAAAAAGTGCTGTCTGGCGGAGGTGTTTTTTTGGATTTCTTGGCTTCACTACAGGTTTCATTGTTTGCTATCGACGAGTCGCACTGTGTGTCTCAGTGGGGCCATGATTTTCGTCCAGAATACGCTCAGCTCGGTGTAATCAAACGTAGATTTCCTCATGTTCCACTGATTGCTCTGACTGCCACCGCCGACAAACTCACTCGCGATGATATTA
>JAYWFX010000028.1:0-10766 GCA_043778575.1 bacterium
AGTAAGGGCGAAAAAGAACTTATTGACGAACTCACAATACTAGTGAAAAACTGTAGATAATTCTGTGATGTTATTTACAGGTTTCTAGCCTAGAGCCAAATCTAATAGCTATGGTAGTCAATTCGATTTTTTATCAGATTTTACGGGTTATAACTTATACTCAAAAAATTGTGCAAGTTATTCAGTAGCTTTATGGAATAGCTATGTTCAATTCTCAAACAACCCTAACACAACACTGAATGATAGATCATGGAGTAATTGGTTTTATTCAGTCCTACCAAATCCAGGAGCGATTTACAATTCTTTACCATCTAACTAACTACTGTTTTATTCCATGAAAAATCTCACTCAGCATTGGTTGGTTTTTGCTACTGTAAACGCAGTCGTAGTCTTATTGCTGATAATACAGCCTGTGTGGAATATTCTTTCAACCTCAGGAGCACAAGTAGTCAGTATGATCAATACATGTATCATTCCGCTTAGTTTAGTAACCATGGTAAACATAATTATTTACACAATCTATACTTTTTTATCTGTACTAAAACTTTGCACACATATTAAAAGAGTTAATTTCTCCTCATCTATAACTAGAGTAATTTTTAGTATTGTATCCCTAGTATTCTTGTATACGAGCATTTCACACTATTTTGATGTAACTATCTCGAACACCCTAGTCAAAAACAAAGACTACAATTTTAGTTTATTTTATGCGTGCGTTTTAATCATCTGTATGAATCTTTTTATAGTTTTATATGAAAAATCTAAAGTTGAAACAGGCATCTAGTAATGTATTGATAAAAATTGTCTACACACTCTGCCTATTCCCACTTATTTTAATATCAACACCAATTACCTCTAGAGTTTTATTCGAAATATCAAAAATAGGTTTATTTAGGTCAATCATAGAGGCGTTAATTGTTTTGCCGATTGCGTTTGGAATAATCATAGTCATTCCACTCCTTGTATCAGCACAAATTATTTTAGCACTACCATATCTTGTATATAAATTGACCAACAATCCTCAGTTCAAAGGTAAAGATTATTCTTGGTACAGATTTGTCTCAAGTATTTTTCTGATAGTTTTAGTATCTCTTTCATATTCAGAATTTTGGAGAGTCTTTGAAGCAAATAAAGTCTCACACACGACTGATTTCAATAGTCTGATTCTCTATTCATCTATTTTTATTACTACGTCTTTTGTATTTTTTTACTATAGCGATGCAAAATGAAAGCTCAATCTTTTAGCTCAGTGCCAAAACTAATTTTGTCTCATTCAGTTCCAATTATCATTGATGAGGTTATCATGTATTCTACCTAGAAGAACATTACAATTTCTGCCATTAACAAAGTCTCGAACGTAAAATCCATTAAATTTTCCATCAGACAAATAGTCTGAAGTCTTTGTAATACCATGTTCAAATCCTGGTCTAACCAAAGAACTAGGTTCATCATGTTTTGTAATAATACCAAGTGACTTAGCTGATTCATCACTAGGTGATTCTGTGTTAATCTTAAGATTTAAAGAGTCAAAGAGTAAAAGAGTAAAAGTCTTAGTTTTGCACTTTTGTTGAAATTGACTTTTGGATTAAAATTATCATTTAAAGATGTAATTGCGTATCCAAAACTTTGATTTTCTTTGTTCGTAATAACTTGGAGAATAAAATCATCATCAACAAATAAATATTCGTTACATTCATCAAGTGCATTCTTAACCCTAGCCTTAACTTCCATGATTTCCTCTATTGATTCAATTCTAAACTGAGCATGAATTTTTTCCAATTTAGAATATTTGTATTCTTTTTCGCGAAATACTTTATTAAACCACCTTCCACTAAAGTAGAAGGTGGTTTAATCATAAAAACTCTTTCAACTAACTATATTAATTTGTTTTTAAAAAAAAATCGCAACTTTATTTTATTATTTTCAAATAAAATCTAACAACAGTACGGCAAAAGTTTCCCTAACTGTCTCCTTAAACATTGCTAAAATCAAGAATTTTGTCATACACAAATTATTGTGGAGATGGATTTGATTACAGTCCCCAGATGATATCAAAATTGGTTTTGAGTAGATTTGCTAGGATTCTGTTGTCTATGACAATGGCTTTTGGTGTGATAGTGTCCCAAAGAATAACTCGATCGGCTCCAATGACCCAAAATGATCCCATGTTTACATAGCTATCAGGCAGTACTTTTGTATTTCGTAGTTTTGGCTCATCCCTATGGGATTCTAGTGGGATAAATTGGTTTTTGCTGTTATATAAAATGCGGTTATGGATCCTCTTTGAGACGCGTTTTTCTATCCAAACATCCACAAAATAATCTCGATCAAACCAGCGATACAGATCATCACCCTCATTGAAACTAATCATGCTTTCACCGACTGCAATCTCGTCCAAAAGTGTGTGAAACAGATACAAAAACTTGTTTTCGCCGTCAAAGACTTGGATTGAGGGTTGCTGTTTTACTTCAAAATAATTCTCTATAAGAGTCGGCAAAACGTTTTTGTAGTCATGTACGAGTCTGTCTAAGTTGTACTTTTTATTTTGAATCTGAGTAAAAATAACTTTGGGTGATATCGGTATCCATTTGCCTTTGATAGATTTGACCAACCCCTTTTTGAGGAGCTCTTTGAGAGCAATGTAGATTTTTGGGCGATTGGTCGTCAATGCACGTGAAATATGAGTCACGGAGTGCTTGTGCACAAATAGCTGGACAAATACGTCTGACTCCAGATCAGAGCAACCAATCGAAACAAGAGCATTTTTTAGTGTAGTAGGTATGTTGTTCATACTAAATTCATAACAAGTTTATAATATTATACATATTAACAATATATTTTCACAGTTTAATCAAGTAAATCTATTTATGTAATATCTTTGTTACAGTTTGATTGTACATGTCTATGAGACTATGTTTGAACAACACTATGATTACACTCAAACAATTCGTCGAAGAATCACTCACCAACTATACAGCACGATCCAAGGAAATCCCACTGTTTCAAGAAGAAACACAAAAAAGCCTCACCAACTATCAGCAGAAACAATTCGTAAAGGTGTTTTACAACGTGCGAGGTCATTTTTACAAATATCTATGGTACTTGGGTAGCCTAACCGATAATAATCAAATAAAATCTCTTGTTTGCAAGAATATCAAAGAGGAGTTTGGCACCACAGTTTCTCATGATACGCTGTATTTTGAATTTGGTGAGCAATACGGGCTGGATCGATACACTGAAATCGTAGAGGAGTCGAACTACCTACCCTTTGTGCGTGAATTTGATAAGGGTCATCTCAAAGTATTATTGAGTCAAACTGATAACTATGCTTGGGCTGCGTTCAGTGCATATGAAGCGCTTGATAATATCGACTATCAGCTCACCAAGGATTTAGTTCAAAATTTTAGCCTCAAACCCAAAAGTGTAGAGTTTTTTGAGACTCATGTCCACGTAACTCATTTTCAGGATACCTCACCACAACTGACAGCGATTTGGGAGACCGATCCTCAATCAGTTCGTGATGGCTTTGAGTTTATTTTAGATCATCAGCTGACTATGTGGAATAAGTTTTGGGAATACCTCGCTGCACTAAAATAAATACCACCGTGATTTATCGGGTGACTGAAACTAATTAACCAAGCCTCATCAAATATTCACTCATTGCTGTAAATAATCTGAGCTGATTCACTCGTATGAATTCGAAGCCAACCTTTACCGATTCTGTGTCTGTTTGCCATACTTCCTCCAGCAGTTCTAACGTCGTGTTGAAATGATTAGCAACCAAATGTATCTTGAAAAACACCATCGCCTTGTCGTTTTCTTTAAATCCAAAAGAGAGTGCCAGTTTGTACAGATTTTCGTAGTCGATATTATCCATAGCCTCGTAGGCACTAAATGCAGCCCAGCAACTCGTCCAGTTTTTAGTGAGAAGCCACTCGAGATGATTGTGATTAAAATCTCTGATAAACTCATAGTTACTGGATTCGTAGAGTATTTCATGCTTTACATCGACGCCTAGTTTTCCCGCAAAATCCCAATATAGTTGCTCGTGAGAAACAGATCTACCAAATTCATCAGCGTAGTTCTGCAGGACGATTTCACGATAGTCTTTGTTTGGTGCTAAACTACCTAAATACCAGAGAAACCTGTAGTAGTGACCTCGTGAGTGATTGAAAACAGAGGCAAAGGCTTTTTGTTGATCAGTCGTCCAGCTGATGGTTTTAGTAGGATCAAACATGTCTAATTTACTAACCTCGGTTTGATATTCTAGTTTCCAATCCTCGATAAATAACTTGAGGGAATCACTCATCTTTGAAAATTCGTTGGTTGTTTTTGCTGACATATTGTGTTACTTTTTTAAGTAATTTACTATGGTGTTAAAAAAACAGTTTAGCGAAATTGATTTGTAACAAAAATGTATTGACTGAGCTTTAATTATCGTTTTATCTATGTTTAATTACTGTTTTATATATACTTATCTGTAACAAAACTGTACTATGAACAAAATACAACTAGCTAAAACCCTATCAGCTTTAGAACTTTCCAAGATTGCCATACAGATTTATACCGCCCTACTCAACGACTCTGGACTGAGTATTAGTGACATGTGCACTCAAACTGGAGTCTATCGTAGAAAAATCTATGAAGCTATCGAGGAACTCAAGGAAATTGGATTGATCGAGAGAGAAAATGACTACACCAGAAACCTAGTGATAAAATCACCCTCTGTAGTCCACATACTCCTAAAAAACAAACAGTACGAGATAAACAAATCCATCCAAAATTATGAGGAAATATTGCCGGGGCTTCTAACAGGTTTTTACGAGCAGGGAAATAATCCCACCATCCGAGTCTTTGATAACACCAACAAGTTTATCTTTTTATTTGTGACTATTCTGGACGAAATAGAGTCTGGATCAGATATGATTAGCTACAACGAAAGTGATGATTTGTATGAGCTGCTAGACCATAATTATTTTTTTAATATCTGGGTAAGCAAACGTATCAAAAAACAAATTCGCAATCGAATTCTGACAAACAAACGAAATAGTAAAGTCCCACTCGAGCATCCTGTAGACGAAAATCAACTTAGAGAATTCAAGACACTTCCCAGCAGTGTAAAAGAGGGCGGCTGCTACTGGGTGTTTAACACAAAAGTAATTCTATGGGACACGACTTCGCCAAAAGCTGTGTACATAGAAAATAAAGTCTTTGCAGATTTGATGAGAAACCAATTTGAACTCATTTGGGAACAGTCCTAATATTGTCCCAGCGCTCGCAGATAAACGCACTCTCGTATTGACATAGACCCATTTTTGTATGGAGTTATATGAACTATGAATGTAGAACAATTCGCAAAAAGATCTCAAGAGGCTTTCCTGTCAGCACTAAAATGGTTTATGGAAACTCGAGCTGGTAGAGTGCTATTGGGAGCAGCGGCAATATCAGCAGTTGGATGTGCAAACCCCGTTCACTCAGAAGAAAGAGTATTAGGAACTTCAGCTAATCCTGTCCAAGATGCAGATCAGGTTCTCGAGTGGGCACAGAGTAGTGACAAAAACTGGGGCTGGGCAGCTGAAGGAGAAACACCAATTCCTATCGATATCTTGACCCAAATAGCAAGCTTTATGCCAAACAACTGGTCAATGAGACTGACGACTAACACCATGTACGACAGCACAAAAAACGAGCAATTATTGTTTATACCGATTGTAGCCAATGCTGGAGAGGATTATGTCAGCGAATCGATCGTAACTTTTATCGTAGCTAGAGTGCAGGATGGTAATGCTGTTGCCGCGATTGTCTGTGTGCCGAAATCCCTTATTTGCTATGTCGCAGGGTATCGAAATATCACTGGAGTGACTGGAGCAGCTAGAATAGAGAGAAATGCAAGTGAGACAAGGCAACAACAAGACCCTCCAATTCTAGGCTTCGATAAATCTATTGTACAAATACCACTCGAGAAGATTCCAGAAAAATACAGAAACAGAATATCGATTTGGTTCAGCGAGGCTAACAATTAAGGTATAATAATCGATAACACTTTTTCAGCTACACGTATCTCAATCGGGGTTTTTGCTATAGCTTCTCCGTCAATATCTACAAACATTGGTTGATTTGTATCAATCTCAGCATGGTCAAAACTCAAGTGCTTGATACGCCTATTGTGTATGTTGTGATTAAATAAGGACAGAAACCAGTATCCGAATAGATTAATTTTATCTTTCCAGTTGTTGCACAAAAATATCTTTAGGATGAGCTTACCGCTACCAAGATTAGCATTGAGGGCTAATGGAAGACCACCTTGAAACTGACCATTCGCCGCTAGAATTTCAATACACTGAAACTTTTCTACGCCAGACGAAGTTGTTAGAGTCACTTCAAATGGTTGAAAACACAGCAAATTCCAAATGGCTACAGGTAGGTATGCAAGCCTCCCAAAGTTCTTTTTAAAATCATTGTTTACTGATCGATTTACCTCCACAGTCAAACCAATGTTGGCAGTATTTGCAAAATAATCATCACCAATAAGTCCCAGATCAATTTGCTGTATCTTACCAGATTTAATAACTTTAATAGCACCTTCTAGATCTAATGGCATATTCAGGCTACGGGCAAAACTGTTACTGGTGCCCAGCGGAAGAATTGCAAACAACACGTCTTTTTTAACTCCAAAATCAACTATCGCACTAACCGTACCGTCGCCCCCACCAATAATAATCATATCAATACCATCATCTATACAGCTAGACACAATAGCATGTATTTCTCTCGGACGACACACACAAATTGCCTCAGAGATCCAGATACCGCTGTCTATCAAAAGGATTTTAGCATGTTTGAATAAGCTACGACCGCGTTGAGATTTTCCATTGACGATCAAAGCTATTTTTTTACTATTCACGTCAATATAATGAGATATGTTCATAATTCTTGAGCGGCTATATTGTTACTGTTACATAACCACAGGATATGAATTGGTTATGTGAGGTATCCTCTCCAATAGTTAATCGATCCAAGATCAAACATAACCCAAAACTTGTGCAGCAAATACGCATTTATCAATAGGAGAATTACCCCAATGCACGACTCAACTCCACCTCCCGTCCTAAATAATCTCAGACCCTGACACAGTCGTATAGGAAAGAACAGTGGCACACCCTCGATAGTCACAAAATCTCCAACAATATGAGCGATGTAGCCAACCACTAATAGTGTCAAAATCTCTAATCGAAGCCTCTCTTTCCAGATCAAAAACACCAGAGACACCAAAAATACATTGAGGATAATCTCAAACAATCTCACTGCCAGCTGTATTTGCTTGGTACTAAAAAACCCTCCGCTGAGATGTTTTAGCTGACCAATACGGCGATTCATGAGTTTGCCCAAAAAATACACACCAATAAACGCAGCAACCAACAGCAAGACACTCAAAACTAAACTATGACCAAGCAAAAAATACAACCCTCCTGCAAATACCCCGACCCCGAGTATCGAATGAGTAATCTGGCGATGAGGAAATAACCTGTTGAAGTGTGGGAAAAAGTTACTGATTTCACTATTTGGATGATCTATATCAGGTAGTAGTGCAGCAAAAACCACAAAAATAATACATGGCAAAAAAAATGGAACTTGATAATATAAACTGACTCCAAGCACTAAAGCTGTAGCCAAAGTAACGTGATTAATAGCAAGCATATACAACCCTAAACCCTGACCATCGAGGTCAACGCCTTTTTTACCAATCCTGTCAGATCTTTCTCCTCCCATTCTCCCTGTCGTTTTAGTTCTGTGATAGTTGAGACTATTTCTCCTCGTTTGTATCCTAGGTTGCTGAGAGTATCAGTAAAGTCGGTGACAAATTTTCCTGTTTTATCTATCTTTGTAGTGGTAGACCTCTCGTCGAGTTTAGCTAAATCTGTGGTTGCTCCTTTGAGCTCTAAAACAATCTTTTTAGCAGTTTTCTCCCCCAATCCTTTGACACTTGAAAATGTAGCTGCGTCCTGATTTACGATAGCTTCCTGTACTCTTTTTGAGCCGAGTGAATAAATGATATTTGTAGCTGCTTTGGGGCCTACACCTGATACTTTTGTGAGTTTTTCAGCCCACTTGCGATCATCAAGCGAATCAAATGAGTACAGGTCTTGGTCAGCCTCTCGAATCACGTGCCAGATAAAAAACTCGATATTTTCGTTGATCATAAAGCCTTTGAGCGGCGATACATAAACTACATACCCAATCCCCCCTGCTGTTTTTATAATTATCTGACTCTCGAGTAAACCAATAATTCTCCCCTGTAAATATCCAATCATGTAATAAGATTAATAATATGCAAATATAAATAATGTTTGTTTAGCCTATTCCAATCAGGTTGTTAGCTGCTTTTTCCTTGTCTTTTTCATTGCCATTTTTCATGATAAAACGATTGATATCCGTAGCCTTGTCAATGTCTCCATATTTTTCGTACAAATTTCCTAGCTCAAACCAAGCAGTCCAATCATCGAGCTTTTCACTTGTCTTGAGTTTTCGTAGAATTCTTTTTTCCTGAACTTCAAATTGAGTTAACTCAGAATCAGGTTTAGTTTTTTCTTCGTCTTTTTCCGTCTGTGTTTGTCTATGATCCTGTATTGGGTTTGATGAAGAATTTTTTGAGGACGCGGTGGCAGAATCAGGGGTTTCGTTGTATGTTTGAGATGGATATGTCTCGATAACAGAACTATTCTTTTGCTCTATATGATCAGCTAAACTATCTATTTTAGAGTTAGATTTAGGAGGTTCAGGTCGAAAATCTACATCCTCTAATGGGGGCTTGCTGAGACTAATCAAATACCGAAACAGTCTCTTTGTCGAGCTCCAAGCATTTTTTCTAAAATTCTCAATTTCTTGAATTATCTTGTGAACCCAATCGAGATATTGTCTATTTTTTACATCCAAAAGTACTCTACTGGCGACTTTGAATCCAGGGTTTTTATAGATCGTATTGTTGCTTGATCTGTTTTTGTGCTCTTTACTCAAAATACCATTATCCGCTGGTTTGATTTTGCTAGTGAGATCATCAACTTTTCGTAATTCGAAACTGAGCATCGCATAATTGAGTGCAACGCCCAACAAATACAAAAAAAGGATAATGCAACAAAATGAAACGAAGATCAACATAGTAGTGGTATACAGTGGGTTATTGACTGTGTCAAGGTGTCCTGAGATGTTTCTTTGGTGATATATTTAGTACTATACTTGGGGTGTCAGCCTGACTATTTTACCATTCGCTTTTGCCAAAATTGAACTGCTGTATAGCTGTAGTAACTACCAAGTAATAAATACACAGCTCGCAGTAACCCCCAATATGACTGATCAATATTCTCACGAAATACCAAACCAAACGGATACCAGTACGGAAGTCCAAGATAATTTTGAGCTAAATAGTTTTGAGGAATCTGAAATATGCAACCACCTGTAATACCCTGCATCACTACGATAAAAGCTAATATACAAATCAAACCGAATTTGAAACAACCAATATATCTGTCTAAACGTGATTCCCAAGTAGTTTTTTTTGGTAGATACGATTCAAAGGAATAGAAAAAAGCAACTACCACTATAAATGTCCAGTAGTATGGCTGATGAACGAAATCTATAAAACTAATAATTTTCTGGGCTAGTTCTACGTTCATAACCTAATAAAGGTTTTCAAAAAAACAAATTGTCAACGTCTTATAATAGTCCCTAGTTTCATTGATAGCTTAATTGACTAAACCTGTGATTTGTACCTGAGAAGAGTCTCCATTTATCAACGCATTAGGGTTGGTACAGGTGACAACTGAGGCGGATTCGACACATGTCCAGTTTACCCCTGAGTATGACTGATAAACGATAGCTGGTGGCAAATTATCCACAACAGTGATTGGTTGACCAGCACTATCAGGACCATTATTGGTAACAGTAAGTGTATAAGTGACGGTGGATTTTGATACTAATTGACCCTCTACAGAAGGAGAAGAGCTCGACCCTCCCGAAGAAGTCTTTACAAAGCTCAGGTCAGCATTTTGGGTTGAAGATAGCGTAACTTCAATCTGAGCGGAATCGTTTGAGTCAGAAAACCCTACAGCACTGAGTTTAGCAGTTTGTGAATATACAGCATCAGTAGTTGGTGCAGTCATCTTGACCTCGATATAACCCCGACCTCGTGATTGATCGAGCAAATCAAGTGATTGGACATTGCTCCAGTCTGAATTATACACATATTGCCCTGCATTACCACCTACACCACAAACAGATGTGGTATCGCTAGTATTTGAGGTGTTTGAGCCAGCATCGTAATCTGTGCCCGTGACGTCGATCATAGTAGTGTACCATGAATCAACTGCTGATCGATAATACGTACACTGATGTAAATTTAAATACCTATTTCCGAGTAATTGAAGAGTGCTTTTAGACGACCAAGTATTATTGAGTTGATACCCACCCGAAGCTGTATTTCCTGAGCCACATATATTTGATGGGTCTACAGTATTGCTGGTGTTGGTACCGGCATCCATCTGGGTTGGGAATGTAGGATTGTTTGAGTTGCCGATGGAATTAAACCAGCCATCGATGTCAGATTGGTAATACACACACTCGTGAAAGTTCAAATATCTTCTGTTTGTGATGTTATATGAGTTCATCTGTGACCATGTAGGATCGGGGCTGTATTGGACAACTGTGCTGCTACTTGAGCCACAGTTGATACTTGTTGGTGAGTTTGAAGCACTACTATTAGCATCGTATAT
>JAYWFX010000029.1:0-10427 GCA_043778575.1 bacterium
CCCTCCAATATCTAACAAAATCACTGAACCGTCTATTCTTTTCATTAGATCGTTAAAAGCATCAAATTCTGTGAGTGTTTTTTTATTAAAATCGAGTATAGTGTATGTATTTGCAATTTCTGAAATTACTTCTTGATCGATAGAGTTTGGCTTTGGGATTATACCATAAAGATTTGTTTGGATGTTTAAAGCATTTAAAAGAATGGGTCTGTCTTTTAATAGATGAGTTACGATTATGGTATTTGGCTTGTTATGAGAAACAATACTCTTGTTTATAACTTCGTAAAAAAATCGTGATGGTTTATTCTTCAAAGAGAGTTCTCTGATTTTCACAACTATGTTTTTAAACTGAGTCGAATCTGAAAGTTCAGACAATTCAACCCAAGCAAACTCACTCACTTCTTCTAGCTGTAATTTTATATTCTTATCTTCTGCTCCGAGCCAAAAACAATACCTAAAATCATGATGAAAATGTGAAGGCTCACCTTTTTTTGTGTTTTCAGGAATACAATGAGTATCAATATCAAATGGTACTAGAGATTGTGTTGGTAATACTTCATAGAGTTTGAGTAATGTTGGATCAATGCCGACCTCTTCTTGCACCTCACGTTTAGCCGCTTCAAGTGGATTCTCGTCATCAACTTCTATGTGTCCGCCGGGTTGTAAAAGTTTGCCTAGTGAAATATGTCTGATAAGCAAAAGTTTCCTTTTTTCGTGGTCAAGTATGAATGCACTGGCGGTTATATGACCCACAAAGTTTTTTCTAGATGTTATGGAATCGTTTTTTTCTAATTGCTCAGATAGTAAATCAAAATTCTCTTTTTCTGACTTGAACACTGCTAGGTACTTGCCTAAGATCTCTTTTAATTGAGTATTTGTTGTCATATTGTACACAGATTTAACTGACATAAGCACACACACACTTGTGTCAACGTTTATTGGTCTCAGGTTATTCAGTTGACCAATTGTATCTTTTCTCGGACAAATAGATAGTGAGCACCTCAGAATTATTTTTACCAAAAAAAAAGTACCAACGAGAGCACTTAAAACGAAAAAGTGATAAGTCTTTGTTTGTGGCTCTGAGGTCTAAAATACCGTTTTTACCTAAACCAAAAGCTTCTGTTGTTTCAAATAGTACCCCGACTGGAAATCCAATTCCCAAGGATTTTACCCCAAATCGTAAACAGGCAGTAGAGTACAAAATATTCAGACCAAAAACAGATGTAAACCTGTCAGAAACACAACCAAGTAAACAAACATTTTCTCAGTTTTCACGATTGAGATCAACCATATCTCGACCTACACTAAAATTACCGTTTGCACTATCATTTGAGCTACCAAGCTTTCGTAGGATTAAAAAGCGTCTAAAATACATATCTTTTACTCTTCGCCGAGAGGTAATCTTTGATACCTTTAATCGGATCATGGCAGCAATTGTGATTTGTGTTTGCCTAACTTTCTTGGTATATATCGCCTTTTTCGATCAGTTTTTCCTAGTAAAATCATATACTATACAATTTGCACAAAATTCTTTTCTGAGTACCGAAGAGGTAAAATTACTTAGCAGTCAAATCCGTGACGAAAAAATGCTCGGAATAATACCTGCTAACCAGTACTGGTTTCTCAACAATTACAACCTAACAAGTATAGCCAAAAAAGCCGTCCCAGATGTCAGCTCAGTGGAAATAGTAGAGAGAAAATGGCCAGATACAGCTGTGCTAAATATCAAAACTGAGCCTATATTGATAACTTTGGGTGTAATCGAAAATGGTCAAAAAAGATATTGGCGGCTCAATCAAAACGCTGAAGTTATCGCTGAGGATTTATTAAATCTGAGAGAAAAACTAGTAATTGTGGATCTAGAAATACATTTTGATCGGCAGGGTGGATCCCTAAAACACTATTCCTTTAGTGCCAATGAAGAGCAAAAAAATCGATTCTGGTTCACGACTTGGCTGTGGTCAGAACTTGGGAAACAGGGCATATCCATAAACAAAACCTCTTTTCAAAGCATATTAGACTCTGATGTCGAGGTTCAGACAGTGAATGGGACAAAACTGTTGTTTAACTCAGAAAATATAAACTCAGAAAACCAGAAAAAACGCATCTCAGCTATTTTTACAAACACCACAGTAAAACAAGATGAGCAACAGGGAAAATATAATTATATCGATTTTAGGATACCAAAAAAAGTGTTCCTCTGTGAAAAAGGTTCTGAATGTGCTAAATAAAATAGCCCTAGAGAGAGAAATTATTTGTTGGTATTTAAAATATTCAAAAACAACTCCTCCATTCGATTGGATTTTGGTCTCAACCCAGCAACTCCTATCCCTAGCTGTCGAAGCGTATCCAGTAACACACTGACTGACTCAGATTTGTGAACCACAGCCTCAAGTGTGAGCGGGTCTACAAACGTGACAGCAAATGACTGAAGGTCAGAAATAGTTTGAGGATCCACTTCGGATTGCAGGTTCAAAATATATGTTGTTTGGTTAGCTGAAGCGAGTAAGCTGGCTACAGAGTCTTCTTTTATGATTTCACCGGTTTTGATAATTGCCACATTTTTACATAAATTTTCTATCTCCTCTAGATAATGTGTCGTCAAAAGTATCGTTACACCCTCTTGGTGATTGAGTTTTTCTAGGTACGTCCACATACCCTGTCTCAGCTCCACATCCACACCAGCGGTTGGCTCATCTAAAATCAAAAACCTAGGTTTGTGTATCAATGCACGGGCAATCATGAGTCTTCGTTTCATTCCACCAGAAAGAGTGCGTGCTACCTTGTCTCGTTTATCCCACAAATCAAGTTGTTTCAAGATATTCTCAGCTCTAGTGTTTGCTTCGTTTGTATTTATTCCAAAATAACCTCCCTGCCACACAACAATATCCAAAACCTTATCAAACATGGAAAAATTAAACTCTTGTGGCACTACACCTATCATCCGCTTTGCAGCCACAGCATCTGCTTGCAAATCATGACCAAATACCTGAGCATCTCCAGATGTTTTATTTACCAAACCAGTCAGAATACCGATTAATGTAGTTTTCCCAGCACCATTTGCTCCCATAAGACCAAAAAAATCGCCCTCGTCTACATGTAAATTAATACCCTTTAGGGCTTGGACGTCATTTGAATAGGTTTTGACTAGATTCTTGACTGAAAAGGCTTGCATATCACCCACAGAATCTGACTATAACCCAGAGTTGTCAACTACCCTTGTGGTGCATCATCTTTTACTGGTGGCACTTCTGGAGCGACTGGTAGTGGAGTTACTGGTGTAGATTGTGTAGGCTTGTTTCCATCACGAATATCACCCTGTTTTGAGTTGTCAGGTTGGTTGGATGGCTGACTAGTTGTCTCAGTTTTAGTCTTGGCTTCTTCTTTCTTATCCTTATTGAAGATATTGTTGATAATTAAACCACCTACTATTAACAGAGCTATTACAGCTACAGAAATAACTATGAGAACTTTATTGTTGGATTTTTCTTTTGGAATAGTCATAATATTTGTTTGTTTGAAGATTTGTTTGTGTGTACTTGTCAAATACCTGTGAGATGATTATATCAAACTAATTTACATTTAGCAAGCTGTTGTATTCTGCGATGGCTTTTTCAAGTGCTTTTGGCAGAGAAAGGTTTTCAAATTGGTATCGATAAAATAGGTCTGACCAGATTTTTTCTACTTTTTTTGGATTTGATTTAAAATAATTATCAGCGTAGAGTGCACCCAGTGCAAATGGTAGAATTTTTTCATCTCCAGCTATTTGACTACTGATTACGTCTTTTCTTGATGATGGTAAATGAGCTTTATTGGTAAACTTTTCCACCGCTGACTTTTGGCTGAGATACTCTAAAAACTCTTGTGATTTTCTCAAACGCTTTTGCTTGAGTGTATCTTTTGGACTAGCATCTGCGTCTGTAGCTAGTTTTTTGTTGAGCCCATCCATGAAAAATGATCCATATGTTTTTTTAATCGCACTATCTAGTTGAGGCAGATCAGCAATTTTGTATTTTAAACGATCGTTTCTTTGGTTGATTTGATCCTGATAATAACTATAATGTATAATATAGGCGAGCTTTCCCTCTATAAATTCATCGACATTGTTTGAGTTTAGGGCGTTCCAGCTGTATTTATTTGACTGCGGATCAGCAAACTCTGCATAAAACTTTAGTGCTCGATAGGCTGGATTATCGGTGTCAGGAGCATCTGGATTAAAGGCATCACTGGTGGCCAAACCTGTCTTTACGTCCTTGGTGTTTTTACCTTGGCCAAACACTGACTTATTTGTGCCAAAATCAAACAGCTGACCACCGCTTTGGAAAATAAGAGCTGGAATAATGTCTTGGTATCGATTGATATTATTTGCAATACCATCGCGATCAAAACCACCAGTCCCAAGCGAAATAGCACTTTGTTTGAACTTGGTTCCCGTAGAGTCTTTTATATTCAGTGATGGGAGCTGCTGCCTGAGTTCGAGCCAAGTCTTTGGTGGCAATGAGATACCTGATTGAGATAATAGTGACTCGTTGTAGTACAATTGCAAATTATCGACGTAGCTAGCTACTGCATAAACTCTATCCCTATCAATTGTCGACCTGACCACTAGGGGCACAAACTCGCTTTTGTATGTGATAAACTTCCCCGGGCCTTGGAAGGTGTCGATAGAGGTCATGAATTTTTGGTACTGCGGCAATTCATCATTTCGTATAGAAAAAATATCAGGGCCAGTATTTGCAGCTATATCCTCAATGAGATTTCTGTAGTATTCATCACCATATTTTTTGGTAATAATGTTGACAGTAATACCCTGATTCCCCGGTAGTTTTTTAAAATCTTCAATGATCTCTGCGTATTCAGCCGTACCATAAAACTGCTTCCACCACGTCAGAGTTATTGGCGTATTGTCCTCCACAATCTTTTGAGCTGCAGGCTTTTGACCACCAAATATCACAAAAAGTAGCATAATCATTAACAAACTACCGATCACTGCAGTGATTATCACGTTTCGCCTGTTAGAAAAGAAGTTCTGAAGAGTTTCTGAAAGTTGTGCAGGCATGAATCAATTTTTTGTTTACAATTTTTACTGTATTTTACTGTATTTTTTATTACTTTTATTTTCTACTTTATTTTTTAAAAGTTGTACAGATATTTCTCAAAAAGGGGAAACTGATATAGTTTTATCGGAATCTAGCCAATGTTGCTAGAAGTATTTGGAATCACATCCTGAATCGTACCCCTCGTATTTAGATTTGTGTTCTGGTTTGTATTCTTTTTAAAGAGGGTTGCTTTTAAATCTTTGTATCGATTATCAAGGTCTGTTTTGAGTATTTGAACCTTGGCTCCTATGTATTGCTTTACTGATCCAGTTATATCACTGATAAGACCAGAGAAAAATCCGTTTCCACCAGTGAGACTATCGAGTTTACTGAGGAGAGAATTTACCATCGAAAAAATCAAATTTTGAATCGCATCTTTAACTTGATCTAATATTTGCGTGAACAATTGCTGAATATCTAGTAGACTTCCCTCATCTGCTTGTCCTCCAGCTTGCGGCTTTGCCTGAATTCCCAAACTTGAAAGAGCTACAGATTGTTTATTAAATTCTGGGTCAGGGAGCACAAACACACCGAGCTTATTACCACTTTTGTCTATACTATATGAGCAATCCACATTTTCACCAAAACATTTTGTAGCAAATGCATCCTCCACAGCTACAGGTGTAATTTTCATATTTTTTACTGTTGACTCATCAAGCACAGCCAGCGATCCAGTTCCAGCGGTCTTTTCTGCACTTGCGATAGTTTGAGTTGCTTTAGTTTCGATTTGATTTTGTCTTTCCTGAGAAGCCGCTTTGTGTCTGAGTTTATCCTCGACAGCTTTTTGACTACAATCAGAAAATTTAGGGTTCATGCGGTCGATTAGATCAAAATCATCTTCATCAACTCCCACCACTGCAACGCACGATTCCTTGACTGCTAACTCTACACCCTTTGACATATTAGATTTGATGTTTTGGATGTTTCCCCCTAGACACTGCTCAGAAGCCACACTTGTAGCAGAGCGTTCAGCAGCACAACTATCCAAAACCTGTTGACCCTGTGCGACTAGATCTTTGACGTTATTGGTGTCTGATCCCGTAGTTGTTGGGGCTTTGGAACCACATCCTGATGTATTATTGCTGGTAGTTTTACCCGGGCCAATGCTGTTTACCATATCATCGATAGAAGCTGTAGCACAGTCATACAGTTTAGCAGTACCCACAGCAAGGGCTTTTCGGGCGTATCCTTGGATGGATTTCATAATACCAAATTGGTCTTGGGCTTTGGTGAGTGAATCTATGAGTTTTCCTATAAAATCAGTAAGTTTATTTACTATGAATCGTACAATAGCCATCAATACCGCTCTCAGTAGTTTTTGCTCGAGACTCAGAGCTATTGCTGCGGCTGCGGCTATAGGATTACCCACCACGACCACTGCACGCTGTGCATTTGTCTGTACTGGGGCGAAAAGTGAATCGAGATATTTTTTATTACTCCACTTTTGAATCTCACTCTTTGGCTTGTGAAGCAAACCTAAATCTCCATCAATAGCTCTCAGGGAGCTAACAAAAGCTGGATTCATACCAAATCCCAGTAGCATCATACTAGCAATCCACAGTGAGGCTAAAAATTTGTGAAATAAACGGATCTTTGGTTTGATTTTTGTAGTCATATTGTTTAAATGTTTTGTATTGTGATAGTAATATTTTGCCTGAATGTCAACGAAAAAGCTCAATTTTGATGATCATGTTATAGTACCACTAGTCTCCTGATATGACTGGAGATAATAGCCGCCTGTCTAAACTGTTGGTTGTTTTGGTAATTAGTGTTTATTTGATACAGTAAATTGAGGGCAATTTTGCGAGGTTCCAGCTCTGGGTGACGAAAGGCAGTTAAACCAGTGTGTAAATACCCCTTAAATAACGGTGACTGGACAAAATTCATATAATAATTGCGTCTCATAACTACATTATCTACTTTTGTAAAAAGCTCATCCAGCTTCATCAAAAAAATATGCATGTTTTGCTCGATATTTTGGTTCAAATCAAATGTAACATGCTGGACATTGATTTGGATGAGCTGCTCAAGATCGGTAAACTCATTGAGTCGTTTGAGTATTGGTGACTTACCACTGATAATCGGCTGAGCTATAGGGCCTCCTAAAACTTGTTCTTGGGCTAAAACGCTGAGACTTATTGGTTTTGGCTGGGGTTTTGGAAAAATCTTTTGAATGGCTTTGGTGATAATATCGGGCTGCCTTGGGGGCTTTTCAGATTCAAAAAACTTTCCACGTAGCGACTGGAGTGATTGGAGTATAGCAGGCGCCTCTCCACGTTCGAGCTGGGTTTGTAGCTTCAGTTTTTCTAGGGACGTCATCTCGGTCATTTTCTCAAACAGGAAATCTTTGTCACCAATAGATAGAAATTGAGTTTGATTTATCAGTTGAGTGAGTTGTTGGTTCATAATATAGGGCGGCATGATATACCCATGATTATCCTCCAAATATAGTGCCTTGTCAAAAGGGTGTTGTTATTGTAAAATGAGAGCGTGTTCACAGACAAAACCCTCATTGGTCTCGATATAGGTAACCACAGCATAAAGATGGTTGAAATTTTTCATGAAACCGAAAATAAACTCCCTGTGTACAAACTCCACACCTTTGGACAAGTGCAACATTCTCTCAATTTGTACGGTTATTGGGATAGTTCTATCCTCCGTCAGCTTTCTATTTTGATAGAGTCAATCATGAAACAAGGCAATTTTTCTGGAGTAAAAACCGTGATGAGCGTACAAAGTCGAGACGTCTATGTGACTACCATGGATTTTGATATCGAGTGGAATAAATCACAAATACAAAGAGAAATAGATCGCCAAGCACCTTACTTTTTGCCCACTGCTCCAGAAGATATGAGACTCAGCTGGGATATAATATCCAATGACCCACACATCGGTGCCTATACAGGAAAACAAAGGGTGATTATCAACGCCCTACCCGACACGGTTGTCGACAACAGCAAAAATATTTTAGAGCACATCAACCTAGATGGAGTCTCCCTCGAAAACCAAGTCCTATCCCAAATCAGATCAGCACTCAGACCAGATTCTGGAAATACGATTTTAGTAGATATCGGTGGGGATCAAACAACCTTTAGTATAATCGTGGATACAGATCTCAGAGCCACCTCACACATCGACACTGGTGCTAATTTGGTAACCAAAAATCTGGCTGAGAGTCTCGGTGTAGACACACCAATAGCCGATTATTTTAAAAAGGATTTGAGTTTGGTGAATTTGTTTCAGATCCCAAACCAAGTCTCAGACGTATACAAGGTGATAAAGAGTGAGCTACGTACATTTTATGAACTCAATAGAAAAGTCTCGCAAAATCCCCAAAAAGTGGTCGTGACTGGTGGTGGAGTTTCTCTTCCTGGAGTCATAGAATACCTAAAAAAAGATTTTCCTGTCCCTGTGTATGTAGCCAATTGTCTACGAAATGTACGTGTAGAGCCAGTAGTCAGACCATACATCCTCCCGTTTGCAAACCAATTCTCCACCGCAATCGGTCTAGCTACAAAAGACAACGTTTAGTGAGATATTTGACTAAATCCCAAGTTTTCTTCTGCATGTATATGAAGCCAACATAGTTCAGTTGGTAGAATAACGCACTCGTAACGCGTAGGTCACCAGTTCGATTCTGGTTGTTGGCTCCAAAAAAAGATTCACTAGACTAACTCATAACAACCTCAGGAGACATTACTGCAAGAAGCAGTTTTTTTGTGCACAAAATTATTTTTTTCTGTTATTTGCGTTTTTTGGCTTCCACTCTTCTTCTGAGAATAAATAGAAAACCTGTGGTGAGAATGAGACCCAGTGATATATATGTTATCCAGCTCCAGTGGTCTCGCATTTTGTCATATATGTGCCACGGCAAAACCAATAGCACCAAATATGTGAGATAGTGAAGTTTTTTCCATTTTGTTTTGAGATACCTGACGCTCCAGTTGTTTGAGGTGCCTCCAAGAAGAGTAAAAATAATCAAAAGTGTAATTCCTTGAAAATAGGTCAACCATGTTTTTGGGTTACTAAAATCCAGCTGCCTAGCTATACCAATCCACACACCGTGAATCAGCCCAAACCCGAAAGCCGCCACTCCATAATGTCTACGATGTTTTACTAAGTGCTTCATCCATAGAGTTGTTTTTAGTAAACTCGGTCTCAGAAACCTACCAACACCAGGAACCATACTCAAGACATAGCAAATCAATGACAAAAAACCCATGAGATTAGGCAAAGAATTCATATCACTAATACTAACAAAGTCATGAATTGTTGACAAGATACTACAAACGGAACCAGCGTAGTACATTAAAATCCAAGATTATCTGATAAATATGCACTATATCACAACCTCTCGCCCCTACACAAACGCCACTCCACACCTAGGAACTGCAATCGATGCTGTATACGCTGACAGCTTTACTAGATTTGCACGAGATACATTTGCACCAGACAATCAGCCTAATGAGGTTGTCTTTAGTATGGGGACAGATGAGCATAGTTTCAAGATTGCGGACAAGGCTATGGAGCTCAATACCTCACCCAAGCAATTTGTAGACCAAAAATACATCGAATTCAAAAATATATATGATAAGCTGGATATAAACTACGATAGCTTTGACCAAAACTCTACCTCTAAACACCACTTTATAGCTAATATAGTCTGGGACAAACTCGTCGCTAGGGATCTCATTTACTCCAAAACCTACAGCGGAACGTACTGCACAGGCTGTGAGGATTTTAAATCTGAATCACAGCTGGAGAACGGAAAATGTCCAATCCATCCAAACCTGAAAATCCAAAATGTAGCCGAGCTCAATTATTTCTTTCGATTATCTAGTTTCAAATCACAAATTCAAGACTTTTTACTACAGGTTAATATTCCCGATCAGAGCGTCATCCTAGAAATGCAAAACTTTGTGGTCAATCTAGAGGATATTTCTATCTCACGGGATCGAAGTAGGCTGAGTGTAGATTGGGGAATACCTGTCCAAAAAGATCCTAGTCATGTCATGTATGTGTGGTTTGAGGCACTGCTTACCTATTTGAGTGCTCTGGTTAGTGACGAACTCTTCAGCTCTCAAGACACCGAAAAAATGTGGTCGCACATCCAGACATCTCTACCCCAAGATCTGATGGTTATAGGTCGTGATAACTCAAAATTTCATTTAGTCATTTTACCTGCACTCCTCATGGGATTGGATTTACCTACCCCACAATCGGCTCTCATACACGGCATGATCAATGATAATCTCGGTAGGAAGTTTGCTAAGTCCCTAGGAAATGGTGTAGAACTAACAGAGTTCATAGAAAAAATGGGTGTCGAGG
>JAYWFX010000030.1:0-10233 GCA_043778575.1 bacterium
TTTCACGAGAGTGGAGTAAAAACTAAAATCATATCAGGTGATGGCGTGCTCACGCTCAAAGCGATTTATAGTCTCATCATGGGTAAAAATACTGAACAGGTTATTTCAGGGGCAGAGCTCGAGTCGCTAGATCAGATAGATTTTGATAGGACTATCATCGAAACTAGCATATTTGGCAGAATTACCCCTCAACTCAAGGAGCGAATCATCGATAGACTCAAAGCCCAAGGAAACCAAGTGGCGATGGTGGGTGATGGAGTAAATGATATTTTGTCCCTCAAAAAAGCCGACCTAGGAATCGCTATGAACAGCGGTAGCCAAAGCACCAAGCAGATTGCTGATTTAGTCCTCCTCGATAATTCACTCTCTAGCCTCATCTACGGTCTGACCGAGGGTCAAAAAATCCAACAAGGTCTCAAACACATTTTCCAAGTCCAGCTGACCCGTAGTTTCTTTCTCTCGTTTCTGGTCATATTTAGTCTGATTATCGGTATTCGTATACCCTTTGGGATTGATCAAACTACGGTTTTGTCGCTATTGTCCACAGGTGTGCCGTCGGTATTTTTGACACTGTGGGCAGCACCCAAAAAACTACCGAAACAGGCACTCATCACAACCCTTTGGGATTGGATTTTACCAGTCGCTCTAGTATTATCTATCGGAGCAATGGCTGTAGTATTTTGGATTGCCAAACAAAGCGAACTGTCAGCCGCAGTCTTTGTGTTTTCATTTGTCAGTATACTCGTACTATCTGGCTATATCCAAAAACAAGCTCGAATGTGGGCGGTATGTGCAGTGGTGGCGTTTCCAGTGATAATTATCCTATTGTTCAAAGATTATCTCGAGAAAGCATTTAGACTCAGGCGACTACTAAATCTACCACCAGCAGATCTCCTCAAGGTTTTGGCAGTGGTCGCAGTCTGTTTTGGGGTTTTGTGGATAGCAAAGCAAATCAGCCAAATAATCAGTAGAACTATCCCTGCTTCAGGGAAATAAACCAATTTGCACAATAAAATTTTGTGTGGTAATATGGGATAAATACTATAAAAATGTCTCAAAAAAAACAAAACAATATGTTGCTCACAGCCGAACAAAAACAAAAATATTTAGCATATCTGGAGGGAAAGAAGAAAACTTCCGTCAAATCTCAGATAGATACCGAAGATGAAAACATCCTTGAATTTATCTTAAGCGACGTTATTGAAAAGTTAAAACAGAAAACAATCGACATTCAAAATCTAGAAATACTATCATCAACAAAATTTAAAGACGGACTTTTAAATGAGTGTATGTATTTTGTAATTGATATTGCCACTGATTCTGAACCAGCATTTTATACGCAGGAGTTAGCTGATGCAATTGAGGCTTCTGAATCTATAGAGGAAATACTTGAAAAGATAAGTTTGCTGAGTGCTGTTAGTCCAAAATTTGCTGGTGTTATTGGGTCTGCTTTCCTTGGTTTCTATCAAAGAAAGTGTTTAGAGTTTGGAATCATACCAGATTTTGCTCTTATGGAAATATTTTACTCATAAACAGAAATCTACACAAAAATTAAATAATATTTAACATGTCTGAAACCCTACAATCCGAAAAATTGTCACAACGATCGCAAATCCCACATTCTGTGAAAGAATCTTTAAATAAAATTGCAATTGCTAATCTTAAATCTGGTTCAGGATTACTCTCAACGGATTTTAGTAGATCCCAGCTAACTGACGAACAAAAAGCGAGTGGTATTCAATCATTTTTAGCTAACGCAAAGCAGGCACTTCCAACTGCTACGTTAAGATTTACGACTTCTCTCATTAACAGATTTTCTGATTTTAGAGAGATCAGGGGTCTAACTTCAAAATTACCTCAAGGCGTGCAGACTGCCTTAGCAAAAATATCCCCTGAAAAATTACGACAGCTTACAGATTCAGAAACTTTTTATGCAGATCTTTTGAGTAATACATCTGATGGATTTAATTCTAAAGTAGTAGGAGAGCAATTTGAAACAAAAATAATAAGTTGCTTGACTTCAGTTGCTGACAAAAAGTTTACTTTGGTGAGAGGGGATCAGGCAAAAATGTTGAACATGCTTGTGCAGTTTGGCGGGTTCAGCAGTTCCGAAAATGCTCTGGCGATGATTCGAAATTTGAAATCTAATGATTTACCAAAACAAGCAAAAGCTGAAGAAAAATTGCGATTAATCAGTGACTTGTTATCGCAGAAAACAAATGAGATGGTAATTATGGCAAGAGAAGCTCCAGAACTTGTTGAGAGTATGGCTAGTGGTATTTCTGAGTCGTATTTTCACTCTTCAGATACAAAATCAACTGGAGCGTCGCTGATAACAAAGACTTTGATTAGAGGTCTGTCAGCACCTCTTGGTCTAGCAACTGTATTGTCAGCAAACGCAAGTTTAGGTCTGGCTGGCTTTTCAACATTTAATCAAATATCTGGAGTAAATCCAGTTGCACAAGCTGTCAATCAGGAGGTTAAAACGAGAATCGATGCAGCAATCAAAGAAGGTAAAATTTCAAGTGACGAGCTTGAAACAGAAGGTGGTCAAGCTACTCTAGCACGACTTACATCAAAAATTACGGCTAGTGTTTTGACTGAGAGAGGTAAATCAGACAGTAATTATCAAGAGTACACAAAAACAGTACAAGGAAAAATATTTAAAGGCATTTTGGATATTGCTGGTGTAGGTAGGATGAATTTTAAAGACGGAACATTGGGTAATCTAACACAAGTACAAGAATTTATTTCAAAACAACAATCTGATCTAGCAAAACTTCCTGAATCAGACAATCAAATACAAGCAAAACTGCAGAAAGTGTTAGATGGTATTAATAACGTAGAAATTCAACAAAAGATCAAAGCCGAAATGAAAAGCCCAAAAACTGCTCTAGCTTTTCTAACTAATCTTGCTTCACAGTCGGTTAGTCAGGCTGTTTCGATGCCAATTCAGTCAGTGATCACTGGTTCATTAGTTCAAGGATTTACACACAAGGACAGTATAGATGTATTATCACAACTTTACAATGTTCAACCGACAGACAACATTATAGATGTTGCCAAAAAAGCTACAGTGGATAGTGTATGGAATAATTTCAATTTTGCACTAACGATACAAAGAGACTTTCAGATGATAGGGCAAGGTATTAATAAACTTTTCAGCGTACAATCAGCATCTGCAGCAGAAGCTCCTAAATCTCAACCAATTACCCAACAATCTATTCAAAAACAGATTGAGCTTGCGGTTGAAAAAGGAGAGAAGTCTATTAGCATAAACGGTACCAAAATTAATTTAGTGGGAAGTGGAAATGGTGCAGCTGTAGATGCAGTAAAGTCCTCTGAATATATTGTAGGAAATTTAAGTCAGTTTAATTTACAGCTTCGACCTGACTCCAATACCTCAAAAGGTGATGCAGATGTTTTAGTTCCTAAACCAAAAACTGAAGACACAATTGGTACAAGTTATTCATTTGGAAAAGTGGAAGTAGGCAAATCTTCAACCACCTTTGACCCAAATAATCCTCTAGCAAATCTCGGCAAAGGGAAAATTGGTACTACAGCCGAGGGTGCATCCACAGCACAAAGCACATTATTTAGATCAGTTCCTCAGACATCTGCTGAAAAACCTAATAATTATTTTGGCAGAAGTATTTTAGGTAACACTAGAATGAATGCAGATGCTTCCCAAGGGGGTTTGTATGATGCGTCTGGAGGGAGTTTGGAGGGTGTAAATAAGCTCTTGAATTTGGTTAGCTCTGTAAGTAATGATACAGCTTCGTCTCTCAAAACAATTGCTCAGTTTGCACAATCTGGTAAAACCCCTACTACCGATCAGATGCTTCAATTATCAAAGATGAAACCAATCCAAGGTCTCAATGGTAGCCAATTGTTCAAGATAATGCAGACCAATCCTCAGATGGCTCAATCTCTCATGAAAGCAAATAGCAACAACTCTATTCAAATACTGAATCTTGAAAATACACAGAAGAATAGTGTTGGATTATTAGGTCTATTGAAGGGGTCTATCAATTTTAACATGTCGAATCAGTCTAAGGCTACTATAGTTATTGATGGAAAAGTGTATCTAAGTGATGGTACAAGTGTGAATTTAGCCGATGTTTACGCACAGCAAGTTGCAAATTCAGTTCCAGAGGCAAGACAAAATATGGAAAAGGGTAGTCTCGTGACCAAAGGTGCTGACGGAAAAGTGATAATCAATCTAGGAGGAATGATGAATATGGGTAGTTTAGATTCAAAGCAGAATACTTTTATCACTCTACCTGGAGGAGCAAAAGTTGAACTACAAATCGATAATGACGCAGTCGCACACAAAATAAATACTGGATCTGATAAAAATAGCATTATTTCAGCGTTACCAGCTGTGGATAGTGTTACTGTAGGTACATTTATAGTCGATGGTAAATCAACAGTATTGACTGCAGGACAGCTACGAAACATGATGAATGACACATCAGGTAGAGTACTCCAAGAGCTCGCCTACAAAGCAAATCCAGAACTTGCTCAATCATTACAGATAGAAGGTAAATCAAATCCAGAGTTTGCATCCAAACTTAAGACATTTGCTGGTATCAGTAAGTATGTATTCGCAGCGGATCAATCAAACAAAAACGTCAGCACAGGTGTGCGTTCAGAGGCTGCTGGTAGATTTGGACTTTCAATTCTTCTCAATGATCGTATTTCAGCAGGAGACAAACAATCGCTAGTAGATGCTGTTGTCAATTTCAAAGAGCTTGATCCAGCAGATCCAAAGTTTAGTTCACCTGAAAATAATTTCTTGAGGGCTACAAAATTACAACTCGAACAACAAGGTGCTATAACTAAGGAAGGAAAAGTGAATTTAGCAGCAATTCAAAGTACCGATTTTGATTCTACAAAGCGTTTTGAGGAGATTCTAAAATCAAACACTCGTAACGCCCTAAATGTAGCTGCAGAAAGTTATAGACACGGAGAAAACTCCATACCTGGCGGTTATATAGATGCAGTCATAGACGCCAAAACTGATGCACAATTAGCAAAAGCAGTAGGCGATCTGCAAAGACAGTTAGGATCAAATATAGATTTAAATAAACAGATATCAAATATTGCTAGACAGAAAAATCCAGATCTTCTCAGTGCCTTAACCCAATATGAGCAACTGACTGGTCAATCAAGCTCAAGTGAGACAAAGCATAGCTCTTCGATCGGATTCAAAATACTTGGACTAAAACTAGAGGGCACAACCTCAGACAATTACAAAGCCGATTCAGGTGGTCTGTCTGAAAGTGGAAAAGCTAGGATGTTCTCAGAGCTAAATGCAGCAGAGAAAGTCACACTTCGAAATTGGGCAGTAGGACTGTTTGGAATAAATATTCTAAAAGGTGATGGCAATTTAAACAGTGAATTGACTGTTCAGGCTATAATGCTTTTGTCCAAGGTGTCAGGTCTAAAACCTCCTATACTAATTGCACAGGCTTCTTCTGAATCGATTTCTACTCAGAGAGTCGGGGGGGTGTTATTGGATCGCCAAGTCGATTACAATATTCCAGAATCAGCAAAGGCTGGCATGGCAACCGATATAAATATAGCTAAACTTTATGCAAAGTATCAGTCACAAGGTTTTCCACCTGAGCAAGCAATTCAGCTGGCATTCAAAGACTCTTCATCTATTACCGTAGTTGGTGGTGAAACTAAATATTCTGTCAGTATTAATGGAAAGAAATTTGATGGTTTATCTACTCAGCAGTACCGTGATTTTGTGAATCAGTACAACCAAATCAGGGACAATGCGACACAGATCCAAGCCGATATCAACACTGCAGTTACTTCAGGGAGGTTAAAGCCAGATCAGATGATAACAAACCTCCAAGAAACCAGTAGTTTACTCGCTCAAGGAGGAAAAACAGTAGATATTAGCAATTCAAATGACCCAGCTATAGTTGAGCTAAAGAAAGCATATGGTGATGTCGCAGTCCAAGGGTACTTAGATAAAATTAAACTAGCTAAAGAGACATTTAGTCCAAGCAGATTTAAAAATGAGCAACTTATCAAAAACGGTGTTACTATCACTGGAGCTCAGTTACAAAGGGCTGGTAGCCCACTCGGTGTATCAAGCGTCGTAGGAAAAAATGGTGGTTTAGAGGCAACTATATTTACTGTGACAGCTGATCAAAAACTGGTAGTAAGCCAAGCAGACAGTATTGCCCTTGCTAAACACAATGAGTCTGGGGCACCACTTCCTGATAACTTCACAGTATACGATCCTGAGTGTAAAAACGATGGTGTGATGGTAAATGGCAAGCTTGTCTGGATAGCTAGAACTGAATCAGGCAGTGTTTCTGCTGTTCAAAACACTGGTACAATTGAAAGTACTGCGGGTGCAAAAGTGCTAGAGAAAAAAGATGTGTCTGTCGGAGTTTCAGTTCAGTTGCCAAAACCAGAACCAGAAAAACCAAGAGAACCAGAACCTAAACAACCAGCAAAAGCTGCCAAATCAGGCGAACCAACAGCTCCAAGACCAGCATCCACTGCACCTGGAGAAAAACCACCTGAGGCATCTATGGCAAAACCTACAGTATCTAATGACGTTCCATCACCTGTAAAACCTTCAGCACCACCTGGATCTGAGGTACCTGACTTGAAAGTCACTCCAACCGCACCACCAGTGGCATCACCAACAGTTTTAACTGCACCTCCATCTACCCCAGGAATCACACCAACCCCTACTGTTGATTTAAAAGTAACACCAGCTGGATTTAGTGTAGAAACACCAACTCCTTCATCTATAGCACCACCAGTTGATTTAAGTGTAGTCAAACAAGCTGCTGAAGGGGCAAAAGCTGCAACTCAGGCCACACAACAGGTTGCGGAAACTGCTGCTAAAGCTGGTGGATTGCCTCTATCGGTTGACCCTTCAGCTCCAATGACTGATTTACCGCTTTAGTCTTGTTATTCAAATAAAGCAATATCCCCACCATTCCTCGGTGGGTTTTTTGTTGTTTTCTCATTTGCCTAAACATAATTTTACAGTTATGTTCACAACACATAGCTAAATTATTTATCAAATATTAATCTCAGTCTAAATATAAACACAAACTTAAATATAAATTTAAATCCACATAAAATATATGCTTATTCTCGAAAACACCGAAGAAAATACAGAAACAGAAAAAGATGAAACCAATGCTGGAGTCACTGATCAAATGATAACTAAAATCAAATTACGTTTGTCATACATTATCGGTCTGGAAAATCGCCCTGATATAGTAGGTTTGATAGCAAATATCGTCCCTGCTGTTTTGCTAGGTAGTTTTGTTCGTTTTCTCATTTTCTCAAACGGGTGGCATCTACCTATCAGCAACGTTGTGCGTGTAGACATGCCGATTTCTCAGCGGGCTAATTCTCTCATCTGGGTAGTTTTGTTTATGGTGACAGCCTGTGTCAGGTGGTTAGTTGTTCGCAGAGCCAAAAATCTCAGGTTTATACTGGCTAACTGTATCACCGTTTTTCTAGTTTTGCTGGCCATGTTTCCTTTGTATACTCTTGCAGCTGATAGTACAGTCAATGGCATGGTTGGTGGTTCACTCATGGCGGTATTTTCCCTCGTTCTGGCATTTTTTAGTAGAACTGTCTCAAAGACGGCTACAGTATTCTTTCTTATTATGACGCTCTGGGTAGTTTTTGGTACCTACAAGACATACCAACAACACCAGATTAACCACAAACAGATGCTAGCACTAGAGGAGCGAGCACTAGAAATCAAGATCTAGACTTTGAGCATTTCCACCTCTTTTTCTTTTGCCATAGTTTCCAGTTCTTTGTTGAGTTGGTCGATTTCCTTTTGGATCGTGTCTTCAAACCTCTTGAGATCGTCTTCACTGATTTCACTATTTTCTTTTTTGACTTTTTCAGTTTTAAGCAGGTCTTGGCGGATATTTCTCAGAGCGACTTTGCTGTCCTCCATATATCTAAAGACCTCTTTAATTCTGAGTTTTCGGTTTTCTTCGGTCATTGGTGGAAAATTCAATCTGACTCCGATACCATCATCGCTCGGATTTACTCCTAGATTTGAGTCACTAATCGCTTTTGATATATTTTTGATGAGGCTTTTGTCAAATGGTGTGATCATGAGTTGCCCCGGTTCTGGTGATGTGATTGTAGCTACTTCATGGACGTGCATTTTGCTACTATAGGCCTCTACCGTGACATGATCGAGAATACTGGCATTTACTCGACTGCTACGAATGGTGGAGAGGTGTTTTTTGAAAAAATCAATGACTTTGTTTGCTGGGATGATAGTGTAGGGCATATTGAGTATTATTTTACTTGGTTTATTTTTAGTTTACGCTGATAACATCGAAAAACAGAGCTAAGTAGGGTGAGTTGTCAATAGATAAAAAGTGTGCTACAAAGCAATTATGTTTAGCTATCTTGCGTGCATCAAGCCCCTCGTCAATGATAGTGTTTACGCCTCAGGGATAAAGCTGTATTTGGAGGGAAAAGTGATTGACACCAAAGACATGTCACTCCCTCACTGGAAGACCTGCAAAGTCCACGGAAACAACGAAAGCCTGCACGTAACTTTTCCTGAAATTCATAACTTGATCCCCACTCAGAGCGAACAAATCCAGACAAACGCTCTGAAGCATCATGCACAGTGTACCTGTCCCTATTTTGTAGAATACGGTACGTGCAAACACATTGTGGCAATTTGTTGTCAGTACGATGATACTCTGGGCAAAAAGATCCAAAAACAACCCTCAAAAACTGAAGCTGTCAGAATCGACTCGACGATGAATTCCCTAATCGATACTATGTTTGCAGTTGAGGGGCAAAAGACATCACGAAAGTGGATCAATCAGATCGACCAGTACATGACCCGCCTAAATTCAGAAGACTGTTTTTGGTTTGATGAGATAGTCCGCAATGTGGCTGGAAACCCAAGTGATTATACAGGGTTTATAGTTGATTTTCAGAGCTATATTGATACACATATTCAGACGTTTGAATACGAAGCAAAGATAGTGGAGCTCATCAAACATTCACTATATTTTGGGGAAAAGCTGTGGTGGGATTTTTGGTTGCCAATATTACCAAAACTTAGCCAAGAAGCACAACTAAAGATCTGGGTGTCTAGCTGGAAACTCTATCTAGCTGGTGTGTTTAATATGTGGAAACAGGATTTTTTGTATCAGCTCAGGGAAAATGATCTCGAGTTCAACCACACCATTTTAGAAAAACTCCAACATGATTTTCGTGATAAAAGTGAATTTTGGACACGGTTTGTCATCGAGGCGCAAATAACAGGCTGGATTGAGGAAAACTTTGAAAAACTAGATCCACTCAATCTACTAAAAATTGTTCAGCACGTATCGGACAAACAGGAATCTATAGAGGAGGCAATCTACAAACACATCCGAGTCTGGAGTGATTTTTTGACTACTGGTAGCTACGATCAGATTATTGAGGTGTTTCAGGCATGGAAAGATACACTAGGGCAGACAGATATATACCAAGACGCTCAGAATTATATCAAACTCCATCATCCAAAAAAGAAAAGTCTGTTAGGAAAAATCGGATTATAGTTTTAGTTTGGTGCGAGATCTCAAGTTCAGGTTTTTATAGCTCGACCAAAGAAATACGTTCAAACAGTGGCTGGGATTTAGCGATTGTGTTTCTTGAAAAGATTTCTGTGATGAGACCACTTGTTACTGGCAAAAAGTATATGAGCTTACTATTTATCTCCATGATTGACACTACGCATCTCTCCAAAATGAGCTGAACCTCAACTTGATTTTCCTCCATGTTTTTGGCTAGTGACCACGGTTTAGTCTGCTCGAGATATTGGTTGATTGTGGTGAGTTCTTCAAAAATGAGTCTGAGTGCCTCACGTGTATTGAGATTGTTCATCTGACTCTGAAACTGACCTAAAAATACTGAATCTACGAGTGTCTCTTGGTTGTTGATTGAGCTGAGTTGCAGTTTTGGATGAAACTTTTCGACTAGATTGCTGACTCTACTGACTAAATTCCCTAAATTATTAGCTAGATTTGCATTGTAGCTTTCGATTACTCGGTTCCATTCAAAGTTAGTATCACCTATAGGATTACAGTCATGAAGCACAAAAAACCGCACACCCTCGACACCCATTTTTTCTATGAACTCTGTTAGTTCTACACCATTTCCTAGGGACTTAGCAAACTTCCTACCGAGATTATCATTGATCATGCCGTG